>JAGQVF010000150.1 GCA_020438135.1 Bacteroidales bacterium
AGGGCAGGACTAATGGTAAGTTGTTTGGGAAGTCCTCCCGTGTTCACAAAAAGCCTCTTTTACGGCTTTTATAATTTTCAAGCAATTTATTATTTCCTGATTAGTAGCTTTTCCACATAATCCAAATCACCTCCCTTTATATGCAAATAGTAAATCCCTTCTTTCAGATGGTTAAGGTTTACCTGTGTTTTAGCATTTGCCTGTGCCTGCAGGATTGTTTGTTGATACACCTGCTTGTTTAATGCATTGTAAACTTCAATCTCTAGGTCATCTCTCAATTCAGGTAATACAATTGTGAAATTCCCATCGCCCGGATTGGGAAATATTTGAAAGGATTTTTCAGTTTTTTGATCGATTCCCGGACATGGATCGACGTAAATGGTTTCTTCCGCAAAGTTCTCACAACCTTCCGGATCGGTGTAGGTGTAGGAAATAGTATGTGTTCCCAAACCGGCAACCTGTGGATCAAAGAATCCATCTTCCACACCGGGGCCTTCATATACGCCCCCTTCGGGCATTCCACCCGAAAGTTCAAATGCAGGCCAGGTCAGACAAACTGTTTCAAAAGGTGTAAGTGTTACTTCAGGTAAATATCTGCTAATCATTAATTCATCGGAAAAAGGTCCATCGCCGCATTCATTTTCAGCAGCTACCTTCAGCGTTGCCTCTCCTTCAAAACCGGTATCCCATATCACTGTTGCGAATAAACCGCCTCCATTCACGGTACCGGCCGAAGCAGGTTCGAGCAGCCATGTGTAGTTGGTTATGCCGGTTATTCCCGAAGTGGCGTAATCGGTACTGGAAGCAGTGGCGCAAACAGTTTCATCACCGAAAGGTGTGGGTGACTGACCCGGAACTGCCGATACTGTGAGATAATCTTCCATGGTGCTTGTTGCGCTTGAAGTACCGCTGTAAACGGTAAGCGACACATCAAAAACACCGGGTGTGGCATAGGTTATTACAGGATTCTGAAGGTTTGAAGTGGAAGGTGTGCCTCCTTCGAACGTCCAGTCCCAGGCGGTGATATCTCCCGGTGACTCATCCGTGAAAGTTATTTCGTCTCCTTCACATATTTCTGTTTGATCGGCACTGAAATTTGCCTGAAGTACATGACCAGGGAAAACAATAAAATCGAGCCAGGCTGCGTCGAGTCCGCTGGAAATAGTCTCATCTTTTTTATACAGCCATGTAAAGGTATGGTTGCCTGCAGAAACAAAAAATGATTCCCGTGTCCAGTTGATTTCGCCCGACCAGCTACCCATTTCGGTATCATCCACATAAAAACCGAGCTCGTCATAACCTGATTCGGAGGAAACCTTCAGCCAAAAAGATACCGTATCGGCAAAATACACTTCATAATCGAGGCTAAGGTAGGTTGAATCTTCATCCTGTAAAGTGCCTGATTGCACACTGTAACTGCCTTCAAACGGATCTAAGATTGTGATATCCCAAACATTATCACCTCCGGTTTCCCACTCAAACTGGGTCAGATCACCTGATTCCCAATCTTCCACAACCGGACTGATCAACGAACTATACACATGCTGGTAGGTGTATGATCCGGTTTCAATCTCATATAAAAATTCCACATATTCTCCGACCGGTGCATTGTCGGAAACAGTAACGTTATAAACGCCTTCTTCCGTAACTCCCGGATTAATGCTGAAAAAGTTAAACGATGCATTGTTGATGGTAATGTATTCGCTGTTACAACTTAAGTATCCCATTGTGTTTTCAGCAACGTATGACCCCGAATTGATCGTAGGAATAATAACATAGACTGTTTCGCCGGGATCGAACCTGCCATTTCCGTTCCCTGATAATTCATCAATAAACCAGGTGCCGAAATCAATATCGGGAGCATGGGCTGTTACAGTAACCTCCGAATTCCAGGTTGAAGAGCCATCGGTGGCGATCAGGTTAAAATGAACTTCGTGGAGGTCGGGGATTACATCCGAAACCTGCCAGGCAAAACCGTCAGTAATCTGTTTTGAATTTCCGGCTAATATTTCGCCGTACACTTCTGTGCTGTCAGTAATTGAAACGTATGGGTCGGAGGAAACAAGTTTAACAACCACATTTGCTGCATCCTCTATTCCGACATTATCAACAGTTACGGTAGCCATAATCACTTCACCGGTTTCCATTATCCCATTGTTGTTTCCCGATGCGTCATTCAGCGTGATGGTATCAAAAACAACAAATGCGCCGGTGGCAGGAAGCACATCTACAATGCTTGTGTATCTGAAGTGATTTTGTTTGGTAACAGTTACCAACACCTGTGCCGGTGGAGCTTGCGGAGGAATTGTAATCACCTCAGGGTTGCCCGTTCCGGCAGCGGAAGCTATCAATTCACCGTTTACGCTTAATCCGATCAGCGAACCATCATTAGCAGTTATTTCGAATGAGGTTTCGCCCATGTAAATGATGTTGCTGTGCGAAACCGATAGATTTTGGGGCGTTTCAGAATACACCGACGAAAAAGCATCTCCATGATGATGGAACAAATGATACGTTGGAATTTTGTTTTCAACGGTGTAAGGCCAGTTTTCCTGGTCAAGGAAATATTTGGCAGCAGCATTGGCAAATGCAGGCATAATGCCGCGTGGTTCGGGATTGGTTCCAAAATCGGGCATAAATTCAGGCCACATATAGTCGTAAGCCGCCCAGGTGTAAACATCTGAAACAAAGTTGTAATTGATCTCTGATGCAGCAACAATTCCGAAACATCCTGAGTTTTCATCTTTATGGGTGTAGCGGTGAAATTTCTCAGCAAACACTTCATTGCTGTAGTTAAATTTGCCGGTGAGGGCATCAATCGACCAAATAAAGGTAAGTTCTGTATTTAAAAGACTATTTATATCGGTTATGGTGTAGGAGGGTGTAGTCCAGCCTTCTATAAACCCGCCGTTTCTGTGCTGAATCATAAACGCACCGCTATCAATGGCTGTCGACATTGCTTCGGCATTTCCACCTGTCCATCCGCCCAAAACTGATGGATCGTCAGGAATGTATCCAAGTCCGGCAGATCCAAAATAGCTCACAACGGCTGCTGTATTGGGAGCTGTTGACCACACATTTCCGGGTGTTCCGTTGGAAACTTCATTTATTCTTACCGGGTCTTTTCCGAGCTCTTCGCGCCAGAATCCACCGATCACTTCCGAACAGAGCTGGTACCAGCTTGCTGTATTCCAACCCAATGAGGTGATGGGATGGTTGTAAAACTCCGGATCGGTAGGCGGATCAATTTCGTTTTGAAGGAACTTCGTGACCATCACTTCCAATTCCGTTTCATCGCGGGCGGTCATTCTCGCCATGATGATATCAGGAAGATCATTGCCATTCACATCGCCATACACATTGTCCGAAACACAGTAATTGTTCCATGCCGGAGAAATAACTCTATCTGAAGCACTGGTGCCGTAATCGCCCAATAATAGTATTGCAGCAGGGGGTATATCCCAGGTGTTGTAAGCATTGTTAATGTAGTTTTCGATCAGGGTGGTTGTGTTTCCGCCAATCTCTGAAAGGGTAACCACCTGGGTCAATATCCCCTGGGTTGTTCTGAACGATCTTACGGATTCAGCCCAATTTTGAAAGGGTGTGCCATTGGGAGAAATCACCAGGTATTCGCAGCCTGTTTCTTCGGAAGGATCGAATGATTTGTTGTAATCCATTTTCGGCAGCGACTCATAGTTCAGCAAAATATCCGATAACATTGGATCCCACCAGCGGCTTCTTAGCCTATCTTCACCAAAATGGCCATCGCCTCCTTCGAAGGTTATATCGATCTTTATATCGCGATAGATGATCAGTTGCTTTAAAACCGGATTATATTGAAAAGGTGTAATACCCAGTTTAATCACATCAATGCCCCTGATCTTATCTTTTTCCGATAAAATGACCGGTTGTTCGGGGTAGAAAGTATCGGACGAATAGATTGATTTATTAAAAGGATATTCAAGCAAATTGTCAGTTTCATTTTCCGGAATACGAAATGCCGGGGCGATAGAAACGTTGTGCACTGTATCTGACCTGCAAGAAACGATGCTAAAGGAAACATCCGATCCCCGGGGGATGGCTACATATCGGCCTGAGCCGGGTATGTCGGGAGTTCCCGGATTATTGGGTAAAAAATTTCCGGGTAATTCCAGATGCTGATACGTTTCTCCATCTATTTCCATATCGATCAGGAAAAATTTATCAATTGAATAGTTGATCTCAATGTGAGAATTGCTTTGAGATACGATCGAATAGCCCGCCTTTCCCCAATTGTCTGAATAGTTGTAAATTCCTGCGGATGCGAGGGTGGTACCCCAAAATACCAGGGCCATTATAAGGATCAATTTTCGTGTTCTGAGACTGTTCACGAAATGTATATGCTTTTTCATGTAAATGAAAATTAAGTTTTTTAAACGGTAATTTTTATAATTCATTGAATATCTATCAATCCGGAACATTTGTACCCATTCCAATATTGGGGGTCCAGTAATCATCTTTGTCGACATTGTTAACTTGTTGGTCGAAATTCAGGTCTGCGGGCAAATAGCCGGCCATACCTGAATTCAGGCCCCATTCCGATGTATAGTCATTTGCTTCGACCATTCCGTTTGCGTCGGCATCACCGCTGATCATACACCACATTCCGCCGGTCATCAACTTAAGCGAACCGGTTCCATATGCCTGTTCTGATCCGGTAGTGAAATCGTATGTATAATTTACTCCGGTAAAGAAAACTTCATTGGCCGACATCACGGCCAGGTGATTCCGGTGATGGATGACGGTGTAAAGACCATTTGTAACCGAAATATTAAAAAACAAAGGAGATTCACCATCTGTTGAAACGATGCTACCATCGTTCAGTAACAAACCTGCCTTTCTGCCGATCATTGTTCCTGGTGTAGCTTCACTGGCTGAATTTGCGTCTCTGAGTTCGACAAGTATCCAGTCGACAGCATTTCCCGGCATGATGGTTACCGATTCTGTACCCTCATAATACCAGGGCGAATTGAAGTAAGGTTGAGCCAGCGGAATGGCACTGCAGGAACACAGGAAAGTCGACATTTCAGTTCCATCACAGGGCCCTTCAAGAAATGTGGTTAAATCTACAGAAATGCCTGTAGGTACAGGTGTTCCATCAATTGAGAAGTCATCGATGCAAATATCGCTGGCATAGTCAACTCCGGTGATTCCCCTGAACCTGATTTTTATGATCTCGCCATCAAAAGCTGAGAGGTCGACAATTTGCTGGTGCCATTGATCCCCCTGGTTGCCTGATATGGTTGTCATTACATCCTCAATCCAAACGTCGTTGTGAAAAACGTCGAGGTGCAGGTCACCCATTTGGGGATAACCTGCGCCATTGTTATCATACATATGATACCAGAAACTCACTTCTGTATTTTCTAACAGCGAAAGATTAAAAGTTGGCGTAACCAGATCGGCCTGGTATTCGGGATTATTATAAGTTGCTTCGGTATACACATAATAACCGCTTCCGGTGGTGTGGTCTCCTGAAGGTCCTGTTACACCGGTCGGGGTAGGTCCTGAAATTACAGTCCAGTCAAAATCATCTCCTGTATCATTGAACCATCCATCCGGCAAGTTTCCTGATTCTTCAAATGATGTTTGATAGGGCGGCAATAAAGGTGGTTCCGGATAAGGGAATTCAATATAATCGATCCATGCACAATCTTCGCCATTACTTATACTGTAGTCTTTGTAGTATTGCCATTTAAATGTGTGGAGGCCTGCGGTAACTGCATAACTTACCTGGCCCCAGTCAACAGTTCCTGCCCATTGATCAACCTGATTGCCATCAATAAAGAAGTTCAGATAGTCGTAATTGTTTTCAGATGAAACTTTTCTGAAAAATTTAATTTCTCCGTCTCCGGTAACACTAACCGTTAATTCAAGTTCACTTGTCTGATTGTCTGTAATATTCCCGGACCTTGCACTGTAGAGACCCTGATACGGATTGTCTGTAACAATCGTCCAGTTTGCATTTCCACCCATGGTCCAGGGAAATTTACTGAAGTTTCCTGTTTCCCAGTCTTCAACCATCACACCTATGCTGGTATATGCTAATTTATTTGCATTAAAGCTGCCGGCAACCACCTCAAAATCAAGATCAACGGTTTCTCCGGTAGGGGCTGTTGGGCTCACAGTCAGGTTGAAGGATGCATCAGGATTAGCTCCAGGTTCAATCATACCCACGTTATCAGAAGTGGTGTTCAGCGTAATTAAATCGCTTGTTGTACTTACATTTACGATAGCATCAGGTGATGTACTGCTCCCTTCGTTTATTACAGGAATAGTAATGGTCACGTTCTCGCCGGGGTCCAGAAGACCGTTGTTATTTCCATTGATGTCATTGATAGTGATTGTTCCCATGGATAATACCGGTGCATGTCCCGAAATAAAAAAGTGGCTGTTCCATGTGGTGATCACCATGGTTGCTGCCACATTAAATGTAACTTCGTGCCCATCAGGAAAATCATCAGCAACTGTAAATGAATAGCCATCTGTTGCAAGTAAGGTTTGGCCTGACGGGATACTTGGAAAATTGTGATGGTGATCTGTGATCGTGATATACGGATCATTGGTTGAAATAACAACATTCACATTTGTGGCTACCGTTGTCCCGATATTTTTAAGTCCCAGAGATAAGAGGATATCTTCACCATAATCCATATCACCGTTTCCGTTTCCACCGGCTACGTCGTTGAGAACGATATAATCCGCAACACACCAGGGTCCGAGTGGAGGAACTACTTCCATTGTTCCTTCCCATGGATAAACAGTTCTGCCGGTGACTGTAACCGTTAGTGTTTCGGGATCATTTGCTGTGATATCGAGGATTACTGTTCCATTGGCATCTGTTATCCCGGAGGCAAATACATCATTTCCTGTTACGCAAACTATCGCGTTTTCGACCGGCATGCCATTCTCAGAATGATTTACAGTAAATTCAACAAAACTATTTCCAAAAACGATTGTTGCAGGATAATCTACTTCAACATCCAACGGCTGGTCCTTCCAGATATGCATGCTGGGATCTCCCAGAATACAATATATTTTATAGTGATATTCAACATATGGATCAGTACCGTAAACATTATATAAATATAGCTTGCCCCTTAAAAATCCCTGCCCTGATGTGAAAAGATCTTCGGTGAACATGCCAAGATAGATACCCTTATCAATTTTATTGTTGTAAGTAGTATGTGTATTTCCAGCCGGTCCGATGAAGCATGCAGCACCTCTTGAAGAAGTGAGCGACCCTAATTCAATCCATGTTTCCCCGAAACATTCTCCGGAAGCAAACATCGCCACACCGCATCCGATACTTGTAACAAATGAGAGTTTTTCTCCATTGTTTAAATTCTGAACATCTGATGATTTCATGGGTGTGCAATTATTCCCACCGCCTAATCCCCATCCGCTGGTCCATCCTTCACCCCGGTAATTAACCCAGCTTCTTCCATTATTGACTGCTGCAACAACATCAGCAACAGAATAGGTACATCCGGGATCACTCATCATCGTATCGACAGAAATAAAATTACCATCCTCCAGCATTCGCTCTGCCGCATATCTTTTGGTTTCTACCTGTGATTGATATAAGTCATTCGAGCAGCAAATTCCTTTCATTAACCAATCGTTTGTTGCAATGTAGGGTGTCTTCTCATACTTCTGAAATTTATTGATCATAACCTGCAGGGAGTAGTCACTCTGGTTGGTAAACCTGCCAAGCATCATCTCAGGGAAATAATCGCCGCCGTCGATTTCAACATAATAGTTTTCATCCACATAACCGCTGCTTGTGTAGTGTGGAATAATTCCATCATCCCCGATAAGCAAAGCATAGGTTGGTGTAACCTCCCAGTTGAAATAAGCATCTGCAATATGATTCCTGATAATATCAGGGTCGGAAGAATTAGCACCGATTTCACTGAATTTTGTAATATGAATATCGATACCGCTTTTTCTTTTCCATTCAGCATATGACAGGAAACTGTCATAAAAATCATCGGGCAAAATGCAAAGCATCAGTTCATGTCCGGTTTCTTTGCCACCATAAGCAGCATCTAAAACGCTTTGATAATTGAAAATAAAACTGTTATACAACTGTCCGAAAGAAGGGGCAATGGGTTTTTTCGCTGTAGTTTTAGGATTGGTTACCTGCCCAGCTCCATAATTCACCCGGATGGTAATTGAGGAGACAACCTGTAACTCCTTTTTGCCGGGGTTGTATCGCACCGGGAAAACCGACACGCGCGTAATCCGAAAATCACGAAAAATTGAGGGCGGATCAAATGTTGCATATTCATTTGGGAAAGTTTGTTGCGAATGATATACTCCAGGGTTTTCAACGTATGGAGTTTCGGGTGAACCTTCCAGCCAACTTTCGCGGGCCGGAGGTAAATAGATGTCATTAAATGTTTGGACTTCTCCTGTTGCTAACACTTCGACCGTAACCCCTGCCTGGTCGGGAATAGCCAGCACCTTTGCAATGTAGGGTAAGGCTGGATTTCCGGGATCTGTAATGAATGATTCTGATAAAAGATCAATTTTGTGATATTGTTTATTACCGGTAATGAAATTCTGTTTTTCAAAACCTGAAAGTTCGATTTTGATAACAGTCTCACTGCTGTTGTCACTTAACAAAGTTACATTTGGCGGTGCTTTTGTTGTTTTTCCGTTTTGTAAGTGAACCCATTCTGCTTGTAATAAAAATGGTATGATTGTCAGGATAAATAAAATTGATAATTCTTTTCGCATCATTTTTTTTAATTTATTGTAAATATTTTCTTTGTTATCAGAATCACATAAGTTTACCTGCGTATAATTTTAGTCGTTTCTTCCATGGTTGGTGTTTTGAACCTGATGAAATAGACTCCTTTCTCTAAAGTGCTCAAATCTAATATAATTTTATGATTTGATGGTTTTGTTGTTGTCGCAAACACCTGCTTATTCAGTGTGTTGAGCACAATTATATCCACTGTGCTGATATTTTGATCAAACCAAACTGTGATCTTTCCGGTAGTTGGATTCGGGAAAATCGTTAATTCCGATACATCCGAATTGGAGTTTATTCCCACACACGGATCGACCCAAATCGTTTTCATGTCGACGTTTTGGCAGCCATCGGGATCGGTGTAGGTATAGGTAATTTCATGTTCGCCCACACCTGCTGATTCCGGATCGAACCAACCATTGGTGATACCCGTACCAGAATAGGAACCTCCTGCAGGTGTTCCTCCGGTCAGCTCGAATGAGGGCCAGTCGACACAAACCATCTCAAAAGGTTCAAGGTTAACTTCAGGTAAATACCTTGAAATTGTGAGCATTCCTGAAAATGGTCCCGTGCCACAAAAATTCGAAGCAGCGACTTTTAGGGTGGCATCTCCGAGGAAATCATAAGACCAAAAAACGGTGGCTGAATTTCCATCACCAAAAATGACCCCTGCTGATGCAGGTAAAAGTTCCCAAAAATATTCTGTGATGCCCGGTATTGCAGTAGTGTTATATTCGGTTGATGTTTCGTCGCCACAAATTTCGGCCGGTCCTGTTGGTGTAGCGGGTGCCATAGCAGGAAGGGCAAAAACAGTTACATAATTCTCAATAAATATGGTGTCGGAATCTGTTCCATCCGAAACGATCAGTTGAACATTGTAACTTCCTTCAGAATTGTAGGTGACTACCGGATTTTGTATGGATGAAGTTGCAGGATCACCCCCTTCGAATGTCCATGCCCAGGAGGTGATATCTCCATTTGAAAGATCAGTGAAGTTGATCGATTCACTTTCGCAGATATCACTGGCGTTTGCTGCAAACAGGGCTTGTAAAGAGTTACCCAGGTTAAAAAATTCAAGGTATTTCAACATCAGTTGTTTTTTGGTTGATGGGAAAGAGCCGTCTTGCAATCCCCCGAACTCGTGAGATGCGCCGATGGTTTTATAATCTCCTGCATCAAAGGCTACTCCGGTTCCATAGTTAGGATTGGCATTTTCCAGAATATCGAATGCCGGACTGATATGTTCGATGTGATCCATCCAACTGTTGTCTCCATTATAGTTAAAGGTCATTCCTTCCGTAAAAGTTCCTGTTATTCCTTCAACGGTTCCCATATCACTACTGCCGTCTGAAATTCCGTTGATATTAAACATATTATGGACTGCTGTAGAAGGATCGAAAAACCAGGTATCTCCACCTTCCATATAAAGGTTGCCTCCTCCGTTCAGAAAATCTGCTAAGATACTACCTTCAGAGGAAGTGAGGGTATGGTTCGAAGGGAAAATACCCAAACAAAGGAAAATTGAATTATAGAGACTCAGATCTGCCGGGAAATCCGAACTGTATTCAAAGGTCATGTCCATTTCAACAAGGGCATCTTCAAACCCTTCTGCAGAATTACCGTTTCCATCAAGATCAAGGATCAAAATAGGTATCTGACCGACTACAATCCCGAAATCTCCCGAACTGCTGATACCCAGATCAGCACTTAACAACACTTCAAAGTCAGCAACATGTCCTTCAGGTGTGGCTATATTGGCGGTTAAATTGAATATCGCTGTTTCCTCCTGCTGTCCGGGAATTGTTCCCAGGTTCTGCACAGCGGAGTTTATGGTAATGAAAGGGTCGGTGCAAATCAGATCTCCCGCAACGTTCATAGCATCGGAGGAACCTGTGTTGGCAACATCAATCAATATATTCACGGTTTCACCCGGATCTAAAATGCCATTGTTGTTTCCATTGGCATCATTGATCGTAAAACCATCATAACTTAAAACCGGAGCATGACCCTGGATATTGATATAACTCATCCATGTTTCGTTACCGTCAGTTGCTTCAATTTCAATTGACACTTCTTCTTCATCAGGAATATCATTGGCTACTGCAAAAGCAAAACCGTCCGGAACAAGGCCTGTGCCTCCTGGCAAAATCGACCCGTAAACGGCAATGCTATCGGATATTTCGATATATGGATTTCCGGTGCTGATGGTTACCTGCACATTATCGGCCTGGATAACCCCGACATTTTCCATCGTTATGCCCAGTGTACAGGTTTCTCCATAATCAATAAGTCCGTCACCATTTCCTCCTGAAACATCGTTAATAGAATAATTTTCTTCAACAATATAGGGCCCGTTGGGCTGGATAACGTTTAAATCACCCTGAAAAGGGATGATCCCATTTCCCCTGACTGTGAGGGTAAAGGTTTCAATTTCGGGCGCTGTAACCTCAACAAATGCATGTCCCATATTATCGGTAGTTGCTGTTCCAAATTGATTCGTGCCGGTTACACAAACCACGGCGTCGGCAATGGGTTGTCCTGTTTCGGCATTTGTAACTGTTGCTTCCAGAATGCTGTTGCCAATGGGAACGGTAGAAGAGTAATCGACGTTAATAACCTTAGGCACGTTTTTCCAGATATGGATGCTGGGATCACCAAGGATACAATAAATCCCGTAATGTAGCGAAACCATGGAAGTGTTTCCAAAAACATTGTACATGTAGAGCTTGCCTCTAACCATTGCTTCACCAGGGGTATCCATCCCTTCCTGAAAAATACCGACATAAATCCCTTTATCAATCTTATTGTTGTATGTAGTATGTGTATTGCCTGTAGGCCCGATAAAAGCGATAGCTCCTTTTTGCGACGAGAGCGAACCCAGTTCGAGCCATTCTTCTCCAAAACAACTTCCACTATTGAACATTGCTACACCACATCCAATACTGGTAACAAAGGTCATTTTATTCACGTTGTTGAGGCCTGCAACATCGCCCATATCGAACGGATAACATGAAGCCCACCAGCCTGAAGACCATCCTTCGCCCCTGTAATTCAGGAAACTCCTGCCTTCATTGAGGGCTGTAATTACATCACTGAGGTTGTAGGTGCAAACCGGGTCGCTCATCATGGTATCAACCGAAAAGAAATTCCCGTCTTCCATCATCACTTCTGCAGTAAATCTTTTCGTGTAAATCTGGCTGGCATAATAATCATTCGAGCAAACGGTTGCTTTTTTAAACCAGGCGGTGTCGGCAACATAAGGTGTTTGCTCATATTTCATAAATTTATTAATCAAAACCTGTAATCCATAATCGCTTTCGTGGGTGAGCCTGCCGACAAAAACTTCCGGAAAATAATCATTACCTTCAATTTCTCCATAATAATTTTCGTCGGCATAACTTGATGTTTGCACGGGAAATATCCCACCATCACCCACCAGTAAAACATAGGTTGGCGGAACTTCCCAATTGGTGTAGGCATCAACGATATGATTTTTAACGGTAACCGGAGACGACGATGTAGCACCGATATCACTGAACTTTGTAATATGGATGTCGATGCCGCTTTCCCTTTTCCATTGGGCATATGGCAGGAAAGTATCGTAGAACTCATCCGGCATGATGCAAAGCATCAGTTCATGTGAATCGTCTTTTGAATCAAACTTTGTATTTAAAACAGATTGATAATTAAAAATGAAACTTTTGTAAAGTTTGTCGAAAGAGGGGGGTATTGGCCGCTGAGGCGTTGTTTTCGGATTGATTGCGTTGCCATGCTTATAACTGATCTTTACAGTGAGGCTTTTTGAAACTGAAAGTTGCTTTTTCACCGGATCGTATTGCATGGGGTAAATGCTTACCCTTGTTATTCGAAAATCTCTGAAAACCGAGGGTCTGTCAGTTTCGACGAAATAACCCGGGAAGTTTTTCCCTGCGGTATAAATTCTTTCATTTTTCAGATATGGAGTTTCTGCGTCTCCTTCCTGCCAGCTCTTTCGGGCGGGTGGAAGCAATATGTTGTCAAAAATAAAAGTTTCTCCCTGTTCGACTATTTCGAAAGAAACATTCGCCTGATCAGGAATGGCAAGCACTTTAGCAATGTATGATAATTCAGGTGAACCCGGAGTCATTTCGAACGACTCAGTCAGCAGATCGGCGTGTTGGTAGGTAATTCCTTCTGAAGTAAATTCAGTTAACTCAAATCCTGATAGGTCGATTTGCAGAATTGTACCTTCTTCATTATCACTAACGAGAGTAACCTGCGGTGCTGCAGGCATTTTGCTTTTGCCACCTAACGAAATCCAATCAGCGAAAACCGTTACATGAAGCAAAATGGTGGATATAATTAACAGCGTAAATTTAGTTTTCATAAGCCAGTTATTAATGTTTAAGGAATTTGTTAAAACCTGAAAAGTTTTTGAGATAAGCCATATAATCAGTAATAATCAGATTCAAAGTTAATTGTTTTAGACAGACGATTACGGTAAAATTATATGCTGCAACATTTAGTGAGACCAAATTTTGTGGGTTGAGGTTGCAGCATAATGTAAACCATAAGCTCTCCCGGCTGTTTTGAAGTTATGGAAGTTTTTTTTCAGGTATTGGCCATTCTCGGCATCACTGCAACAATTTTGTCACTTACAGAAAGAAAAGCGTGGTGGATTCGTGCCGTGGAATTTCCGCGACCACAAATTCTTGTTATTATGTTGATCACGATATTTGGCTTAATATTAAGTAAGCCCGAAATATCATGGACGAATGGAATATTGGCTACGGTGGCCTTTATATCGGTGATCGTTCAAACCTGGTTCATATATCCTTACTTTAAGATTTCCTCCAGGGCGGTTAAAAACAGCACAGGCTCTGAAAAGTACAAGATATCAATACTGATCGCCAATGTGCTGATGGACAACCGCACAAGCCATATCCTTGTTGAGCAAATTAATAAATATAAACCCGACATTTTTCTGGCAGTTGAAACCGATGTCTGGTGGGAAGAACAATTGAAACCTGCAACAAACGATTTCCCATATTGCCTCACAAAGCCTCTCGATAATACTTACGGTATGCTATTGTTTTCGAAGTTACCATTGAAAAATGGCAGGATCGAATACATTATAAAAGACGAAATCCCTTCGGCACATGCAGATGTTGTGCTCAATGATAAAGTGATCAAACTATCGTGTCTGCATCCTGAACCTCCTGCCCCGGGAGAAGCTGAAACTTCCAAACCTCGTGACCGGGAGCTGGGAAGGATGGCGCGGAAAATTCAAAAAATTGATGAACCATATATTGTGATCGGGGATTTTAACGATGTAGCATGGTCGAAAACTTCCTATTTGTTCGAAAGCCTGAGCGGACTGAAAGATCCCAGACGCGGACGGGGTTTCCTGAATACTTTTCATGCGAAATATCCGCTGTTTCGTTGGGCTCTTGACCATATTTTTATATCGGAACATTTTACCCTTGAAAAAATGAAAACGCTATCATACAATGGTTCCGATCACTTTCCGGTGTATGTGATTTGTGCGATCGATTAAAACCGGATTTTACTTCGTTTTGAACTTTTGATGCAGATGTCGGTTTTCAATTAACTACTTCGCGTTATATCATCTCCTTTAAAAATAAACAGATGAGAAAAGTATTATTTGCAGCTATTGTTCTCCTTATTTCATATCAATCAGCGATCGCCCAGGGATTTACCGGGAGTTTCGACCTCGTCGTAAATCAACAATCTCCGGGTGGCAATGAGCGGATCGATACGGTTTCATATTATTTTTCCGGCGAAAAAACGGCCGTGGTAATCCATGGAAGAAGCAAAAGCGATCCGGGAATTCGACTGGTTTTTAATTCATCCGACTCAACCATTACCGGATTATTTGAAATGAATGGAAAGAAAGGCGGATATGTTTTACCGATGGATTTGGAACACTGGCCGGGATTGCCTCATTCTGTTGAAAATGTAAATAAGAGTGCTGTGCCGGAAACAAGGAAGACCGGCGAAACAAAAAATATCGGCAATTTTCTTTGTCATGAAATGAAGGCTGACTCGGAGGACTATTCAGTTACAATGTGGGTAGCCAATGAAATACCGCTTTCAATGACCCGCGTGCTCAGCTATCAAAGTGTGGGCAAAGGAAAATCGAGGGAGGAGGTGGATATGTTTAAGAAATTGGGAGTGGAACACCTTCCGTTGGAGATGCATTTAAAAAGCAAACAGGGGAAATCTGATATTTCTGCGTATGTCATAAATCTCAAAGATTCTCCCGACATTTCAGCGTTCAGCACCGATGGTCATTCGGTGAGTGAAATTGAGTAGACC
>JAGQVF010000151.1 GCA_020438135.1 Bacteroidales bacterium
ATCATTCAGGGCATTGATCTCGGCATGTCCGGTCAGGGCATCATACCTGCGAACTGTATTGTAACCTTAACCGATGATCTTTCCGTCATACATCACTACGGCACCCACCGGAACATCATTGCTTTCGAGCGACCGGGCGGCAAGTGCAGTCACCTCCCGGATGTAACCGTCCGATAACTCCGTTTCCGGCATCACCACTTCGGTTTGTGTCTTAAATAGTGAAATAAGAATGTAAAGGATCATTGCCGAAAGAAGAAAAAACCAGAAAGTTTTCATGCGTATACAAGGGATTATTTTTTAGTCAGTTTGATCCGCTGATCAGGAAACAAGGTGGCATCTTCATCCAGGTTGTTATACCGGCACAACTTTTTCAACCGAATGGCATACTGCTGCGAAATATCATACATTGTTTCGCCGGGACTAACCACATGGAAAGCCTTTTTCGCCATTTTCTTTTTCTTTTCGATATATAACTTCTGGCCTTCGGTGATAGGATCCTTTTTGCTTAATTCATTATATTTCCTCACCTGGAAGGTATAAATATTAAAATCCTGAGCGATGGAATAGTAAGAATCACCGGCTTTGGCATAAATAAATTTAACGCCGTTGTTTTCATACACTTTACGATTAGCATCGGAGATCACCACAGGGGCAAAATCTTCTTTGGTTTCACGATATTTCCGCCGAGCAGTGTTTTTTGAATTGCTGGCAATTAAATCACCGGTAAAATTGAAGAACTGATCATACTGCGATAAGTTGTGCTCCTCGATGATCCTGATGAGCAGTTGCGGATATTTGGGATTGGTTGCATATCCGGCTTTTTTTAATCCATGCGCCCAGCCTTCATAATCGGTGATCTCCAGGCTGAACAAAAACGCATACCGGTCGCGTGTAGAAAGAAAAATCGAGTGGTCTTTAAAAGAATCATACGGATTGCTGTACACCCTGAAACATTCGTCCTTGGCATCGTCGTCCATGTGGTAGGTTTTGCCGTTCCAGCCTTTGTGACATTTAATCCCGAAATGATTGTTGGCTTTCCGGGCGAGGGTGCTGTTGCCACTGCCCGATTCAAGGATTCCCTGTGCCAGGGTGATGCTTGCCGGAATGCGATAGGTGTTCATCTCCTCGATCGCAATCTCTTTGTACAATTCTATATAGTCCTCCTTGCTGAGTTTACGTTCGGGTAACTGCCCGTAGGTAAAGAAAACCAGGATGGAAAAAAATGTGACTGATATCCGCTTCATAAATCGCATAAAATCCGGTATTTCCAACGGTATACAAATGTCTTATATTGTTTCCTTATTTCTTCAAATCATACAACTACTTATCCACAAGCGATTGTTAATTTATGAAGCATTCAAATCAATTCGGAATAGTCTATGAACCGGCTTTTATGAATTTCAGATGGTTTAAAGGGATCTTTTCTTTTTCCAAAGATATTGTATCTGTATTTCGCCACGATTTTGTAGAGATAATCCCTGAAGCTTTTAGGAACATAACGAAACACAGAAACCGTTTTGTGAATTCCCCTCAATTTTGAGATGATCCTGATGGCTGCATCCGATTGGGTAAACACCTCATCTTTTTCAAAATAGATAATTGTGTTTTTTTGCTTTTCCCACGACAAATGTTTTTTGATATCTTTTCCTCTCTTTGAATATAAGGATCCGAAATAAAACCGCTCTTTTTTATCCTGCTTCAGAATATATTTTACGATGGCTGTGCAAAGATTGCAATATGGATCGAAAAGGATAAGATGATCGGGACGATTTTCCATGCCTTGTTAACAGATTTTGCAGAAATTAGTTGAATCGGTTAAACGAGATATTGATTTTGATCACGCGCTTAGCCGATTCAACCAATTCATCCGATTCAACCCTTCCTGACCGACCAGCCGCCTTTGAGCCCGAAAATAAACCAGGCAAGGATCACAGCACCCACGGCAAATATCGTGTCGCCGATCACACGCATCCACCGAATGGTTTCCATGCCCGGAGATTCGAGAAATTCAGCCGAACGGGCATACCATAATCCGTGTTTTACACTTGCCCAGGTTTGTGCCAATCCAACCGGCAAAACACTTAACACTACCATTAGCAACAATCCGATGTTGATTGACCAGAAAGCCCATTTGATCGGACCTTCCTTCCATTTTGCTTGTAGATCCATATCACGTAGAACGAAAAGCATCAAACCGATGCCCAGCATACCGTAAACGCCAAACAGAGCAGTATGACCGTGAACCGGTGTAGTGTTCAATCCCTGCATGTAATACAATGCGATGGGAGGATTGATCAGGAAACCAAAAATACCGGCTCCGAGAAAATTCCAAAAGGCAACCGCAACAAACGAATAGATGGGCCATTTATACGCTTTTACCCACTCCGATGCACGGCTAAGTTTGATGTTGTGATACGCCTCAAAGCCTATCAGCACCAGCGGAACAACCTCCAGTGCACTGAATGAGGCCCCGAGCGCCAGCACCCCGGTAGGTGTACCTGTAAAATACAGGTGGTGGAATGTTCCGAGAATACCCCCGCTAAGGAAAATAATCGTGGAAAAAAGAACAGTTACGGTAGCGATAT
Organism: Bacteroidales bacterium; assembly: GCA_020438135.1. GTDB lineage: Bacteria > Bacteroidota > Bacteroidia > Bacteroidales > JAADJA01 > JAADJA01. The sequence goes on from JAGQVF010000151.1 coordinate 2,586, forward strand.
TTGTTCGGATCAGTTGCAAGCGCACAAAAAGGAATGCAATAGCCACCGTGGCAAAAACTTCGAAAAATCCTTCCACCCAGAGGTGAACGACCCACCAGCGCCAGTATTCAGCAATGGCAAGATGGGTTTGACGACCCCACATTAATCCTGCTCCATAAAAAGCAGCAATTGCAGCCGAGGCAATCACGAACAAGATCAGTAAGTGCCGGTTCTCCGACTTTTTCTGAATGGCCGGCCAAATCGCCCTGCCCATGAGGAACAACCAGATAAACAATCCGGCAAACAGGAACAATTGCCAAAATCGTCCCAGGTCGACATATTCATATCCCTGGTGACCAAACCAGAAGTTTTCCACCAGACCAAGCTTTTGCATCACGCCCATCCATTGTCCTGCCAACGAACCAACGACGATCACAAGCAAAGCAAAAAACAAAACATTCACACCCAATTTCTGAAATTTCGGTTCTTTGCCTGAAATGGCAGGTGCGATAAATAGCCCGGTAGCCAGCCAGGAGGTAGCAATCCAGAAAATAGCGAGTTGAATATGCCAGGTTCTCGATATGGAGTAAGGTAATACATCCGCCAGTGGTAAGCCGTAAAATCCGAGTCCTTCAACCCCATAATGTGCTGTAACGATCCCCATCAATATCTGTACAAGAATTAAAGCCGTTACGACCCAAAAGTATTTTAACGTAGCCTTCATAGATGGGGTCATCATCATTCCTGATAATGGATTGACAGCAGGCACTTCGAGATTTTCATCCTCATCGCGGTTAACTGCATAATACCAAGATAATAACCCGATACCTGCCAGTAAAATGATCACACTGAAACCGGTCCATAAGATCAACGAACTGGTTGGTTTGTTCCCAACCAATTCATCCGGTGGCCAATTGTTTGTGTAAGTGATATCGCTCCCCGGCCGGTTGGTAATTGTTGCCCATGTGGCCCACCACAAAAAGGCATTCATCTTATCCATCCGCTCCTGCGTTTTGATGGAATTGGGAGGAATGCTGTAGGCTTCCCTTAAATCATCATAATCCGCCCCATTCATGAACAAGTCACTGTAATGTTTGCTCACTGTGCGGAATGCCGCAATCTGAACCCCGGATACAACAAGCTCTTGATTATTTTCATTATACCGATTGGTTCTTAACAGGTCCTGTAAACGGGCTTTTAATGCCGCCTGGTTTTCGTTTTCCAAATCATCGAAAGGAATACCTTTTTCATTTTTCGACCACTGGTCCAAAATATCAACCGCTTGACGGTGAAGCCAATCAGCAGTCCAGTCAGGTGCTTTGTAAGCTCCGTGACCCCAAACGGTTCCCAGTTCCTGTCCTCCGGTCGACTGCCACACATTTTGTCCATCGCGAATGTCCTGACCGGTAAATAGTACAGTACCATTTTCACCCACCACCTTTTCGGGAATTGGGGGTGCTTTTCTATAAATTTCGTTGCCGTAATATCCCAGGATACCAAAAGATATTACCATCACAAGGATAAATCCGATCCAAAGTTTTTTTGTTTTCATATTTCTTTTTTTATTTGACTGATGGCGCAAAAATATAAATTTAAAAGAATAAAAAGACCTTTTTATCTTTATTTTGATATTTTTGTAAAAATTTTATTTTTGCGCTGTTATTAACATCTTTATCATCCATCTATTTAATATATGCTTGCAAAAAGCACAGAATACGCAATCAGAGCCCTGGTTTTTATTGAGTTACTTAATCAGGAGGGGAACCGGCCCGGTGTGAAACAAATTGCACGTGAGATAGCTTCACCTGAAGCTTATACCGGCAAGATCATGCAAATACTCACGAAGCAGGGTTTGGTTCGCTCGATGAAAGGCCGTGGTGGAGGTTTTTTCTTTGACCATGCTACGAGACCTTTATCTCTGCAAAAGATCATCAGGGTGATGGAAGGAGAGTCGTATTTTAACAAATGTGGTTTGGGGTTTAATGGTTGCGATAGTCATGCCCCCTGCCCCATTCACAGTGAATACATTACAGCAAAAAAGGAACTTTTCGATTTGTTCGAAAAACAAACCATTGAAAGTCTTGCTCAAAATGTGAAAGATGGACTGGCCGTGCTGAACCGCCCCATGTAAGTTTCGTTTTTTTTATTTCCGCATCAACGATTCAATTTCCTCTATCTCCCTTGGGATTCCGGCCATCAGATCAAAGGGTTCATCATCCACAACAATGTTGTTTTCGATACGAATACCGATGTTTTCTTTATCGATATAAATTCCGGGTTCGATCGTAAGTACCATCCCTTTTTTAAATTCGATAAATTTGCTCCCTACATCATGCACATCCAATCCGATGAAATGGTCAACACCATGCATCAGGTAGCGAAAATACATAGGATCGGAAGCATCCTGATTTTCCACATCCTCCCTTGTAAAAAGTCCTAGTCCGATCATCTCTTCTTCCATCATTTTCCAAACTTCCTTATTCACTTTGTCCACAGTGTTTCCGGGAACAAATAATTTTGTTGCTTTTTTCTGAACCCTGAGCACCGCATCGTAACAGGCTTTTTGCCGGTTGGTGAATTTTCCATTGACAGGGATCGTTCGGCTACAGTCGGCGGCATAGTTGCCATATTCTGCCCCGAAATCCATCAATAACAGATCGCCATCCTTACAGGTTCCGCTGTTTTCGATGTAATGCAGAACCAGTGCATTTTTCCCTGAACCGACAATAGGTGCATATGCATGCCCGCGTGCTCCCTGCCGGATGAACTCATGGGTCATTTCGGCTTCCACTTCATATTCAGCCACTCCGGGTTTAACAAAACCAAGAATCCTTTTAAATGCTGCACCTGTGATATCGCAAGCCTTCTGCATCAATTCAATCTCTTCGGGTTGTTTAATCAGTCGCTGCCCGGTCAGTAAGGGTGCAAGGCGATGATACTGATGGAGGGGAAATTTTTCCTGCAATTCATGAGCCAGACGGTTGTCCTGATATTTTACCCGGGTCGAATATTTTGCATATTCGTTGAGGTTGAGATAAATATTTTTTGAATTCAGGATCATCTCCCTTAGAGGAATCTCCCTTTCATCCATCCACTTAACCGTTCTTACACCCGATATCTTTTGAATTTCTTCCTTTGTAAGAATGTGTCCAGTCCATCTTTCTGATTTGGGATCGGGTTTGGATGCAAAAACAACTTCTCTTAAATTCTCATCGGGATGATCGGGACATAACAGAAGCATTGTCTTTTCCTGTTCGATACCGGTAAGGTAAAAGAGGTCGGAGTTTTGGCGATATGCATAATTCTGGTCGCCGTTTCGGTACACTTCATCATTGGCACAGATGATTGCCACAGACTCCGGCAGCAGAGAGGATAGAAGTTTTTTCCGGTTACCGGAATGGAAACGGGAATTGATCTTTATTTTTTTCATGATGGATGCTAATTTAAATTTCGTAAAAATTACTACAAATATGAAAAATAAGACAACTTAAACGGAATAAAAATATATTTTTGCTTGTGTTAGTAATTTAACAAAGAAAAAGGGATAAGAAATAAGTCAAAAAAATCACATCATGGGTAATAAGGTTATACAATCATCTTTAACAAAAAAATATGTGATGGCACTGGCCGGATTGTTCCTGGTAACATTCCTGTTTGTGCACATGAGCATTAATTTGCTGGTGTTGTTGCCCAGCACCGACACGTTTAATATCGCCGCTCACTTTATGGGCACCAATCCGCTCATTAAGATATTTGAGGTGGTGCTTTTCGGCGGTTTTATTATTCATATTATTTATGGGCTGGTTCTCCAAATCCAAAACTGGATGGCCCGACCCAACCGCTACAAAGTGGAAGGCTGGTCGCACACCTCCCCTTTCTCAAAATTTATGATCCACACAGCAATTATTGTTTTTGTTTTTCTGGTGATCCATCTGGGCGACTTTTACATTAAAGCGAAATTTCTGGGGCAGGTAGATGATGTGATGATAGACGGTCATCATTACCACGACCTGGGTGCCATGGTGCTGGCAAAATTCCAGATGCCTCTGTATGTTTTCGGATATATATTGGCCATTATAATTCTGGCTTTCCACCTTCATCACGGGTTTCAATCGGGATTTCAATCGCTCGGTATCAATCATCCGAAATACACCCCTTTTATCAAAACGGTTAGCACTCTGGTTTCAATCGTGCTTGCGGTTGGATTTATCAGCATACCTTTAACCATCTATTTCGGAAATTATTAATCAGAAGAAAACACATCGATATATGGCTACTTTAGATTCAAAAATACCTGACGGAACCATTGCAGAAAAGTGGAATAATTTTAAAGCACATCAAAATCTTGTAAACCCGGCCAACAAAAGAAAACTCGAAATCCTTGTGGTGGGTAGCGGATTGGCAGGTGCTGCCGCTGCGGCCAGTCTCGGAGAGCTGGGATTTAAGGTGAAGTGCTTTTGCATTCAGGACAGCCCACGCCGTGCGCACAGCATCGCTGCTCAGGGTGGTATCAATGCTGCAAAAAACTATCCGAACGACGGCGATACGATCTACCGGTTGTTTTATGATACAGTGAAGGGTGGCGACTACCGTGCCCGTGAAGCAAACGTTTACAGGCTTGCCGAAGTGAGCAACAACATCATCGATCAATGTGTTGCCCAGGGTGTTCCTTTTGCCCGCGAATATGGTGGATTGCTCGACAATCGCTCTTTCGGCGGTGCACTTGTAAGCCGAACTTTTTATGCCCGTGGACAGACCGGACAACAATTGCTGCTCGGAGCCTACAGCGCCCTGAACAAAGAAATTTCAAAAGGTTCTGTTAAGATGTACACCCGTCGTGAAATGCTCGACCTTGTTTTGGTTGATGGTCGCGCACGGGGCATCATCACCCGCAACACCATGACAGGTGAAATTGAAAGACATGCCGGACATGCAGTTATCCTGGCAACCGGTGGGTACGGAAACGTGTTTTTCCTGTCGACCAATGCCATGAATTCAAACGGAAGTGCAGCCTGGCAATGTTATAAAAAAGGAGCCTATTTCGGAAATCCTTGTTTTGTTCAGATCCACCCGACTTGTATCCCGGTGCATGGCGACTATCAAAGTAAGCTTACACTGATGAGTGAGAGTTTGCGAAACGACGGACGTATCTGGGTTCCGAAAAACAAAGAAGACGCACAAAAGATCCAGAAAGGTGAACTGAAACCGACCGACATAAAAGAAGAAGATCGCGACTATTACCTCGAAAGAAGATACCCTGCATTTGGAAACCTGACCCCGCGTGATGTTGCCTCGAGGGCAGCCAAAGAAAGGTGCGACGCCGGGTATGGTGTTGGTAGTACGGGTCTTGCCGTTTATCTTGATTTTGCCGATGCCATCAAAAGGTTGGGCAAAGATGTGATTGAAGCAAGGTATGGCAACCTCTTCCAGATGTATGAAAAAATCGTGGATGACAATCCCTACGAAACGCCGATGATGATCTATCCGGCCATCCACTACACGATGGGAGGTATTTGGGTTGACTATGAATTGCAAACCACCATTCCGGGATTATTTGCCGGAGGTGAAGCCAATTTTTCTGATCACGGAGCCAACCGGCTGGGTGCATCCGCACTGATGCAGGGTTTGGCCGACGGCTATTTTGTACTGCCATACACCGTTCAGCATTATCTTGCCGATCAAATCAATGTTCCTTTCTTTAAAACAGATACACCTGAATTTGACAAAGCAGAAAAAGATGTCCGCGAAAAACTGGAGAAGTTGTTGAGCATCAAAGGATCTAAAACTGTTGATTCGATCCATAAAAAACTTGGGTTGATCATGTGGGATCACGTGGGAATGGCACGAAACAAAGAAGGACTTGAAAAGGCGATTACTGAGATCAGGGAATTGCGTAAAGAGTTTTGGAAAGAAGTGAAGGTGCCGGGAAGTTTGAAAGGAGTGAATGTGGAGTTGGAAAAAGCAACCCGGGTAGCTGATTTTCTTGAATTGGGCGAATTAATGGCCATCGATGCCCTTGACCGGGAAGAATCATGCGGTGGGCACTTCCGTGAAGAATATCAAACCGAAGAAGGTGAAGCGATGCGTAATGATGAAAAATTCATGTACGTATCGGCCTGGAAATTCAAAGGGGAAGATCTGGATCCGGAGTTGCTCAAGGAATCTCTCAATTACGAAAACATCGAAGTTAAAACCAGGAATTACAAAGAGGCGAAGAGCTAATCAAAACCCTAAATAAGTTTAAAATTGTCAAAAAGTAAATCCATCGATATGAACCTCACATTAAAAATATGGCGTCAGGCCGGACCCAACGAACAAGGAAAATTTGTAAACTATCCCGTGTCGGATATTTCTCCGGATTCATCATTTCTGGAGATGCTCGACATTTTGAATGAGCAGTTGGTTGAGAAGGGCGAAGAGCCGGTGGCATTTGATCACGATTGCCGCGAAGGGATCTGCGGAACCTGCAGTTTATACATCAATGGACGTCCACATGGACCTGATACCGCGATAACAACCTGCCAGTTGCATATGCGTAAATTCAAAGATGGCGATACCATTACGATTGAGCCGTGGCGGGCAAAACCATTTCCGGTAATCCGCGACCTGATCGTTGATCGATCCTCTTTTGATGAGATCATGCAGGCCGGTGGCTTTATTTCTGTAGATACAGGTGGCGTCCCCGATGCCAATGCCATTCCTATCTCAAAAGTAGATGCTGATCTGGCGATGGATGCAGCAGCCTGCATCGGTTGTGGCGCGTGCGTTGCAGCTTGTAAAAATGCTTCGGCCATGTTATTTGTTTCAGCCAAAGTTTCGCAATTTGCACTTCTGCCGCAAGGTAAGATTGAAGCCAAAAGAAGGGTGCAGAAAATGGTTGCCAAAATGGATGAGCTCGGTTTTGGAAATTGCACCAATACCTATGCATGCGAGGCCGAATGTCCGAAAGAGATCCAGGTGACAAATATTGCACGAATGAACCGTGAATTTTTGGTTGCCAAACTTACTGACAGGGTTAAATAAAACGATTCTTTTACAACATAAGAAGCAATGCGACACTTCCTCCATTGCTTTTTTTATTTTTAGAAAAACGATATTAAGATGAAAATTTCACTCATTGCTGCGATGGGAACCAACCGGGTGATCGGCAACGGACCGAAAATGCCCTGGCACCTTCCCGATGAACTGGCTTATTTTATGGAGAAAACCAGGAATAACACTGTTTTGATGGGAAGGATCACTTTTGAATCTTACAAAAAAGTGATGCAAAATCACAAGGTTATTGTGGTAACGAGCCAACAAAATTACGATGGCGGGTATGCACAGGTGGTAAACAACATCAGTGAAGGCATTGAACTTGCCCGCAATATGGAAGAACAGGAATTATTTATTTCGGGTGGAGGAGAAATATTTAAAGAAACGATTCACTTAGCCGACAGAATTTACCTGACTGTGATCGATCATGATTTTACGGGCGATGTTTATTTCCCGGAATTTAAAATGGACAATTGGAAGCTGGTTTCACAAGAAATTCATCCAACCGACAACAAACACAATTTTCCTTTTACATTTTATGTATATGACAGAAATTAGCCCTACAATCTTTTCACTGATTTCGATTGTTAAATGATATAGCACCACAGGATAATGATCATTTTTTTAGGCCGGTAATCTCAATCAAATTAAGATCCTTAAACTTGTCAACGATTTTAAATGTGTATTTTTTTTCAGCCCAGGAGGTATATCGTGAACACATAACTACTTCTCCCACGTTAAAATCTTCAGAACGATATTTGAGTTGAACATTCCTTCCTTCAATTTTGGTAGCCACTTCTGTATAAAATATCAAACAAATATTTAACCTCCCGGGAGAAACTGTATAGTCGAACCGATGGCCGACAATATTCATATATTCACCAAATTGCTCCTCAATCCAGGCTTTTTCGGGATAATTGATCTTATCAATGATACGAATATAAGGCAAGGTATAAATCAAAACAACAAAAAAAGCGGGAACAAGTAATTTGATCCTTTTATTCTCTTTGTTGGTATTCTGAAGAAAGGCTTCATAAAGCCAGTTTATTCCAATGGCAACAAGCAGTGCCAATAATGGGAATATCCCCGCATGATACCATTCGCATTTTGTACCGGAAGCTGAAATAATGATAAGGATACATACACTACAAAACAGCAAATACAAACTGAAATCTCGGTATTTTTTACCGGCTGTGGTAAATAGGATGACGATTGAAAAGGGTATAAAAAACAACCACGGAATAAAATCCGTCTTGTACAATAATTCCAAATAGAAATACCAGGGATGATTATGACCATGACTCTCCCCGCTGTACCTTCCTCCCATATCCTCCTGCCACACGGATTGCAAAAATCCTGGCGATTTCCATTCCTGGTAAAAATAAAATGACCCAACAAGCAACAGGAACATGCCAATAGCCCCCCAGGTATGCCATGAGAAAACAAGATCTTTAAGCTTTCTTTTGTATATAGCAAAGAGTAGCAAAGCAGGCAGAGGGAACAGTCCTGCAACACTTTTGGTCAGAACTGCAGCAGTTAAAAAAAGAGCTACAATCCAAATATATTTTTTCTGATTTTCAGTTTCTGTAATGAGTTTATAGAAGTAAATAAATACCAATAACATCCAAAAAGCCAAGACTGCATCATGGTCGCCGGTTCTTGCAACATGACGGTGAATAAAACCCGGGGAGGTAACAAGGATCAAAGCGGCAAAATATCCGATACCAGGTTTTCCAAACTGTTTCCTGGCAAGATAAACCAAAAAAAACAGCATCAATAAAACGGTGATAGCAACCGGTAGCCTCAATGAAAGTTCGTTGTATCCAAACAGCTTAAAAAACAGAGCCTGTATGAAAGTAAATAATGGAGGCTTGGTATTGGGGTGATTCCACAAGGGCTCAATTTGATTAAAATTTATCAGGTATTCATTGTAATGCGACAAATAAAATGCCCGTAGGGCAAATAAACTTTCATCCCACATACCCAATGCATCTCCTCCCAAATGGAGAAATAAAGGAAAATATAAAGCAATGGTAAACAATGAAAAGGGAAGCCCCTTTTTTATAAGAATGTTTTTATCCTGCAAAAAATTCATTGCTAAGTTTATGAAAGCTGCAAATATACCAAAATCAAATTCCGGTAAATCATAAAAACTTTGAACCGAACAGAGAGGACTATTGAAGTAATGTAAATTGTTTTATTAAATCTCCGGTGGTTTTCGCTGTTCTTTTTTTTCAGATAGTCTTTTCTTTTCATCCAGCCTTTTTTCTTTAGCTGCTTTTGAAGGTTTGGTAGGTTTTCTTTCTTTCGGCGGCAATAGGGCTTTTTCAAGCATATGAAGTAACTTTCCGATCGCTTTTTCCTTATTGTCCAATTGCGAACGTGTAGCCTGCGATATAACGATCAACTCCCCTTCTGTGGTTATTTTATTGGCAAGATTTTCAAGGAGTTGAGATTTTTGCTCTTCTGACAAGATCTCCGAGGCAGTAATATTAAACCGGACTTCAACTTTTGTGCTGGCTTTGTTTACATGCTGCCCACCCGGACCACTGCTTCGTGAAGCAGTAAAAGAAAGTTCATAATCCCTTATGGCAACAAGAAGTTTATTTATTTCTTTTTCTACCATGGTTTTTGTGGCTTTTCTTTTTCGGCCTGAATTTTCCGGGTCGGCTGAAATGTTTCACTTTCCACTCCGGACCTTTTCCCAATTCAACGGGTACATTTAGTTTATGTATCTCCATTTCAATCAAATCCTCGATCCGTTTAAATCGGGGCATATCTTTTTCGTTAACCAACGTTAGAGCAATTCCTGTTGTATTGGCACGAGCTGTTCTACCTACCCGGTGTACATAATCTTCGGCATCGCCCGGCACATCGTAGTTGATCACCAGGTTGATATCCTTGATATCGATTCCGCGGCTAAGCACATCTGTGGCAACAAGCACCCTGGTCTTTTTTGCCTTAAACCGACCCAAAACCTCATTGCGTTCTCTCTGCTCAAGATCCGAAGAAATTCCCTCAACCGGGTACCCTTTTCCGCGCATCATTCTCACTATTTCATTCACTTTGCTTTTGGTGGATGTAAAAACCAATATACTGTTATAATCGGGTTTGTTGGCAATCAGGCTGTTGATCAATGGGGTTTTCTGGTTGTCGTAAGTAAGGTAAGCGGCCTGAAGCACACCTTCAGCAGGTTTCGACATGGCAATGCTGATCTCGAACGGATCGATGAGAATTTGTTTGGCCAGTTGACGGATCTTGGGAGGCATGGTAGCGCTGAACATCAGTGTTTGCCGTTTAACCGGGATTTCTTTTACAATCTTTTCAATATCGGGCATAAAACCCATATCAAGCATTTTGTCTGCTTCATCGAGGATAAGAAACTCCACCGAATCGAGGTTCACATATCCCATATTCATATGGGCAATCATTTTTCCGGGTGTTGCCACAATGATACCGGTGTCGCTGGTAAGGGCTTTTCGTTCGGCATCCCAATCCGAACCATCACCTCCCCCATAAACTGCCCTCGAACTGATGGGCACGAAATAGGCCAACCCCTGAATTTGTTGGTCGAGTTGAATGGCCAATTCCCGTGTTGGAACGATGATGAGTGTTTTTACACCTTTAATATCTTTTTGCGATAATTTATCAAGAACGGGAATTACAAAAGCAGCCGTTTTCCCGGTTCCTGTTTGCGCACAAGCGATCAAATCCCTGCTCTCGATTATCTTTGGTATGGCCTGGTCCTGAATGGGGGTTGCATCTTCAAATCCCATCCATGTGATTGCTTCCGTAATAGCCGGGCTCAAATTAAATTCACTAAATTTCATTAACTGATTTCTATCTCTTTTTACATTATTGTTCAGCGACAAAGGTAGGAATAATTGAACTGGGAATTTTTTGCGATGCCGGCAGCCCAGTTTACTGTTGTTGGTGCATACAAAACAGAAATATCTTGCCTTTCGCCTTCAGTTTTTGTACATTAGCAAATTCATTCATTAACAAATAACCTTTGCAACCTGATATTTTTCATTTTGAACCAAGTTAACCGTTGGTTGTTTGTTATCTGTAAATCGTTCTTTTTACATATTTAGAATTCCTGAAAGTTAAGGGAAAACCTATTTTAAAAAAGCTAGAGGTCTGACAATTTTATACCACAATAACAACCAATCAAACTAAATGAATATGAAGATTTCAGACAATAAACTTACCGGAGACAAGGTCTCTTACGTTTCTTCACCCAACACCAGCGGAAAATACGGAACCGGACTTCCCGACACGATTATCATTCATTATACCGCCGGTCCCAGTGCCGAATCATCTGTAAATACCTTTAAAGTAAAAGCAAGCGAAGTATCTGCTCACCTTGTGGTTGACTTCGATGGATCTGTTGTTCAGATGGTTGATTTTGATACGATCGCCTGGCATGCAGGAAGAAGTGCTTTTCAGGACAGGGTAAAACTAAATAGGTATTCAATCGGAATTGAGATCGTTAATCCGGGAATTCTAAAAAAAGTTGGCGATAAATACCAGGCATGGTATGGAAAATTATACGATGCCAGCGAAGTGATCGAAGCGATTCACAGAAATGAAACATCACCCCGCTTTTGGTATGTTTACAGGGAAGAACAGATCAATGCAGTGATGGAGATTTGCCGGTTGCTGAAAGAAACTTATAACATCAAATATATTCTGGGACATGAGGAAGTTTCGCCCGGAAGAAAACAGGATCCGGGACCTGCTTTTCCTCTGAATAAACTGCGTGATCGTATTCTCAACAAGCGCAGTGACGATGATAATGATGATGATGATTTCACCCCAACCAAAGGAGACGTAACCGCCAGTAGTTTGAACATCAGGGAAGAGCCTTTGCCAACTGCTGAAAAAGTAGCCAAACCACTGTTAGCCGGAACCAAAGTGGATATACTGGCTGAATCGAACGGCTGGTACAAAGTTAAAACCGAGATCACCGGTTGGGTTGCCGGAAAATATATCAAACCACAAGATTAATAAAAACAATTTATCATGAAAGGATGGATAATAGGCCTTATCATCGTTGTGATCCTGATTGTTGTCGGATATTTACAAACTGAAGGCTATCTGAATTTCAGATGGGAAACGTTAACCATCATTTTTGCAGCTTTGGCCGCACCATTTAAGCTGGTGACCGGGATGTTTAAAAAACCATCTGATGAAATCGAGGAAATCACGAAACAACATGCAGCACTTCGCGCTCGTGAGGAAGAATATAGAAAAGGGATCGACCAGGCCATCTCACAACGCCAGCAAAATATTTCATTGCTTCAGAAAGACATTGAAGTGATTGATGCCAGACTCGAAACCCTTGAAACACGAAAAGCCGCTATTTCAACCAAAGTTTCAACAATGACATCCGAACAAAAAAAAGAACGTTTTCAGGAACTCTTCGGAGAATAAACACTGCGCTTATGAAAGAAAAAATATTTATTACCATGATGATCCTGATATCTGCTTATGGATATGGGCAAAGCAGTTTTCCACAGGAAATTCAACAGGGGCAGACTGAAACTGTTCGTGCTGCTGATGTTTCCCTCTGGGTAATCACTGATTCACAAATGGATTCTGTACTTGTAAAAGGTGAATTGCTGGAAATTTGCCTTGAGGAATCCCGCGAATTAAAGAACAAGATCACAAACCTCGAAAAAATAAAAGCTGAGCAGGTAGAGATTATCGACACACTCAAAGCCGGATATGGTCACTACGTAGAAATGTGGAAAGAATGTGATTATACCCTGGAGGAAAAAGAAAAAGAAGTTGTTAAACAGCGTCGAATGCATAAATGGTTTGCCGGTGGCGGATTGGCTGTGGGCTTCCTTGTTGCACTGTTAATATTGTAAATCTAAAAACCAACCAAAATGACCTTAGACAGTTATTTTCAATTTATGAAATGGGCGTTCATACTTTGGACATCCGGTGTGATCGTTTTGTTGATCCTGTTCCTGAAAAAATACACTTTCGGAAACTGGACTCCGGATAACCCAAATCCCTATCACGGTGAAACTTTGGGAATGCCAAGGGGTTTTTTCAGAAGTGTATTGACCCTATCCCTTCTTTTTGTGGTTGTTCTTTTGCAAATCGGCTATATTCGTTTTGATATAGAAGAAATCCAGGTCAAGGACATGATGACCGCATTTCAAATGATGCTTGCATTTTATTTCGGATCGAAAGTGATGCACCATTTGGCCAGCACCGATAAAATAAAAACGAAGGCAATCGCAGAAAACATAAAGGTGTCAAGTGAAGCAGAAACCGCTCAAAAGGCTGATTTCGAAAAAGAGGGATCTGTAGGTTAAAAGCATTTACAATATTGGAACGTATCCACCGGTTAACCGGTCGGAGGATTTTATCATTTCACCCCTATTTTTATAACCTTCATTCTAATAATTTAATATTCATGGTATGTAATTTGATATTTTTACGACTTCAAACGTGAAAATTTTACATCAATGAAAACAAAAAGATCAATTTATTTTCCGATGATACTGATCCTTGCAATAGTTCTCGGATCGTGTACAACCAAAAGGGTTCAGCGCGTTGATCCCGGACAACAAATCGATTTGAGTGGTCGCTGGAACGATACCGACTCCAAACAGGTAGCCGCAGCCCTTACTGATCAGATGCTCAGCAAAAGATGGATAAATGATTTCGAACAGGCCCACGGTGGTGAAAGGCCGGTGATGATCGTTGGTCTTATCCAAAATAAAAGCCACGAACATATCTCTTCAGAAACTTTTATTAACGATTTAGAATTGGCTGTGATAGACGCAGGAACCGTCCGGATTGTTCAGGCCAGTGAAGAGCGTGAAGAACTCAGACGTGAAAGGGGTGACCAACAGGACTTTGCCTCTGATGCAACTGCCAAACAGTGGGGTAAAGAACTGGGTGCAGACTTTATGTTACAGGGTACCATCAACTCAATAGTCGACAGTTATAAAAAAGAAAAAGTGGTTGAATACCAGGTCGATCTTTCACTTGCCAACCTCGAAACAAACGAACTCGTGTGGAGAGGTCAGAAAAAAATCAAAAAATATATTACTGATTAAGCACTGTAAATTTGCGAGATAACACACAATCGCGACATTGCTGATGATCATGCGAAAAAACGGATGGTTTAAATACGTATTGGTTTTAACGGCCCTAACCATACTTGGCGGTTGTGCTACCTATTATCAGAAAACGCTGAAGTACCAGCAATTTATCTATTCAGGAGAACTGGAAAAAGCAAAAAAATTTCTCGATAAAAATGAAGTAAAAACGGGTAAAAAAGATCGCATTTTATACCTGATGAACCAGGGATGGGTCAACTGGATGATCGATAAAAATACTGAAAGCAACAAGTATCTCGAAGAAGCTGACCTGATGATTGAGGATTACCGGAAGAAGTTTGGGCTCGAGCTGGCTACATTGGTGAGCAATCCTTCGATTAAGCCTTACAAACCTGAAGATTTTGAGAAGGTAATGGTTAATTATTTGAAGGCCCTGAATTACCTCAATATGAATGAATATGATGAGGCATTGGTTGAAGCCCGCAGGATCAACCTGAAATTACAGGAGATCAACGATCAGTATAAAGATCATAAAAACCGTTACGACAATGATGCCTTTGCCCACGTTATGATGGGCCTGATATACGATGCCAACAGGGAATACAATGACGCTTTTATCGCCTATCGCAATGCTTACAATATTTACAAAAATGATTATGCTGAAAATTTTGGGGTACAGACGCCCGAACAACTTAAAAAAGATATATTGCGAACTGCATATTTGAATAGGTTTGGTGAAGAACTCGAATTTTACGAAAAAGAATTCGGGATGAAATATGAACCTAAACAACATACAGGTGGCGAACTGATTTTTATCTGGCACAATGGTTTCGGTCCGGTAAAAGCAGAATGGGGTATTAATTTCGTAAAAACCAGCAGTGGTGGGGGCGTTATAGTTTTTCACAATGAGGAACTGGGGATTAGCTTCCCGTTTTTTATCGGTGATAAACCCGATGAAGAAAAAAGTGCCTTCGCACAACTCAATTTTATCAGAGTAGCTTTCCCAAAATATGTTGAGCGTAAACCTGTATACACCGCAGCTAGTGTAACAGCTGATGGGAATGAATATCCTTTGCAGGTGGCCGAAGATATAAATGCTATAGCTTTCAAAACGCTGTATGACCGGATGCTGCGTGAAATGGCCAATTCTCTGCTCAGGCTTGCCACCAAAAAAGCAATGGAATATGCAGTTCGCCAGGAGAACCAGGATGCCGGAGCAGCGTTGGGCATACTGAATGCCTTAACCGAAAAAGCCGATACGAGAAACTGGCAAACCCTTCCTTACGAAATCCGCTATGTCAGGATTCCTTTGGATACCGGTAATCAAACAGTCAGGCTGAAAACATTTGCAGGGTCTCGTTCGGAGGAACAAAACTTTCAGTTTAATATTCAAAAAGGAAAGACCTATTTTTATACTTTTCAAAGCCTTGAAACACAACCCCCACAAGGTGGATACGGAACATTTGAATAATTCGTTTGTTTTTATCTTTACAGTTTAAAATTTTACAAGAAATGCTATTAAAAATTCATCCTGAAACACCAAGTCCACGACAAATTAAAACAGTGGTTGAATGCCTGAACGACAACGGTGTTATTATTTTTCCGACCGATACCATTTACGCAATGGGATGTGACATTTTCAGACCCAAAGCCATCGACAGGGTTTCCCGTATCAAAGGGATTAAAAAGGACAAAGCGAATTTTTCTTTTTTGTGCCATGACCTGAGCCATCTTTCTGATTATACAAAACCCTTGAATAACGATATTTTTAAGCTGATGAAAAGGACCTTGCCCGGCCCATTTACCTACATTCTTGAGGCGAACACAAACGTCCCAAAGATTCTGCATCGCAAAAAGAGGACAGTTGGGATTCGTGTTCCAGCTAATAATATTCCAACTGAAATAATTCGTGAATTGGGTAATCCGATCATGTCGACTTCAATTCGCGATGAAGATGAAATACTGGAATACATTACGGACCCTGAGCTGATTTATGAAAAATTCAAAGACCTTGTAGACATTGTGATTGATGGGGGCTTTGGCGATAATGAACCCTCAACCATCATTGATTGTACAGGTGATGAGATCGAAATTGTTCGTGAGGGCAAAGGCAAACTTTAAAAAATCATTCAATCGTATGGATAATATCTTTTCCCCGCCCCCTCCCCGGGTTATAGGAGATGAATTTTTTGAAACACTTTGTGAAACTGATGGTTTGCGGATAGAACGTATTGTTGGAGTTGAGCCAATCAATCAACCCGGAGAATGGTTTGATCAGGAAGATGACGAATGGGTTGTTTTGTTATCCGGTGAGGCTGAACTGGAGATAAAGGATGAGAAAATTTTAGTAATGAAAGCTGGAGATAGTATTTTTTTACCGGCTCATAAAATACACAGAGTCAACCGGACAAGTGCTTCACCTCAATGCATTTGGTTAGCCGTGTTTGGAAAAATGAAATAAATTCAACAATTGGGTTTGTATAAATAAAAAAAAGGCCTACTTTTGCACCCTCAAATTAAAAAACGATTCCGTAGCTCAGCAGGTAGAGCATATGCCTTTTAAGCATAGGGTCCTGGGTTCGAGCCCCAGCGGGATCACAGAAAGGAAGCTTCTCTTTTAAGGGAAGCTTTTTTTTTACTCAACTTCTACTTTCCTAACTTACCTGTAACAAAAAATCTAAACATTAATGACAATACGTATTATAATTTGTTAATGAAACTTAATTTATGCTCGTTTTCAAACATTTTACTTTCCTTTGCGTTAATAAACTCAAATGATATCCAGATTTTTACATATCATCGTAAGCTTCAACCTGCTGGTTTCACTGACTGGATTTTCAGTATCGGTGCACTATTGCGGTGGTGAATTGATGGATTTTGCCATCGACAAGGAAGCAAAATCATGCTGCGATTCCTCATGCAACAGTTGCAGCAATGAGGATCATTATGTAAAACTGGAAGAGGACCTCTCATCTCCTGTATATCATCAATCTCCGGATATTGCCAAGATTGACCTGATGGCACCGGTTGTCCTTATTTTTGATCAACCTTTAGCACAATCCGAACAATTTTCCACTTTTATTTCCGAATCTCCGCCCGGCAGATCCGGACCTGAGCGACTTTCTCAATTCCAGTCTTTTTTACTTTGATTTGATTGAATGTATGCATTGGCCGGCCTACCAGGGTTAGGCCTGAAGTTGTTTTATCACATTCCAACATTCAATTAAATCATTGATCATGCTGAATAAAATCATTCGGTTCTTTTTGGAGAATAAGCTGGTAACATTTATCATGCTCCTCATTTTCGTGGCATGGGGGATCATCACAGCACCGTTCAACTGGAAAACCGGTTTTTTGCCCAATGACCCGGTTCCGGTAGACGCCATCCCTGATATAGGGGAAAACCAGCAAATTGTATACACAGAGTGGCCGGGTCGTTCACCACAGGATGTGGAAGACCAGATATCCTACCCGCTTACAACCGCATTGCTCGGGATCCCCGGCGTGAAAACCATCCGCAGCAATTCCATTTTCGGGCTGTCGAGCATTTACATCATTTTTGAGGATGATGTGGAGTTTTACTGGAGCAGAACACGTATCCTGGAAAAACTGAACTCTCTACCGGCTGGAACCTTGCCACAAGACGTAACCCCTGCACTTGGTCCGGATGCCACCGCCCTGGGCCAGATCTTCT
>JAGQVF010000152.1 GCA_020438135.1 Bacteroidales bacterium
TCTCTCTCTCTCTCTCTCTCTGCTGTTTACGGGAATGTAGGTTTCAGTTAACATCATCTTCAGTTTAAAGTTTACGAAAGCAAATATAGATCATGGATCATTTAGATGCAATATAAATTGGGATTTCATGACGATTTTATAGTTTAGGAGAAATTTAAAAGGCGGATGCAAAGCATAGAACAGCCTGCTTATCAGTGCGATTTTCTTTCCACACAGCCCAGAGAAATAACCTTATAATTTTAAAAAATTATTTTGCCTTGCTCATTCGAACATGATATGAGAAAATATATTTCCTTTCGGTTGAACAAGGTAAAGTTTTTCCGGGTTCTCTTCGGCGGGATATTTTATACGTAAAGTTTGGTTGATATTAACATTCCGTAAGAAAAGGTTAGCGAATCAATTACCATTACATTTCTCAGTAACCATTCGCAAAGCAGTTTCAATCTTTCTGGCTTGTTCAACATCTTTAGCCTTGATCTGAAATCCATCGGTATATTTATCAACCTCACCGTTCTCATACGATTTTACGAGGTCATTCCCCCCTTTAACCTCAATATTCACAAAAGCCTCACTCCCTTTTGTGTTAAACTGAATCTTATAAATGTCGAGGTCTTTCAGGTTAAACTCATAGTTGTACCGTGTATCATCCGAAACATCTGTAATGTTATAACGCATCAGGCATTCATCTCCGTTTTTCTCCATCGATTGCAAATAGGTATCGGTTTCAATAACCACTTTATCCACCTTATTCAACAAATAATTTTCCGCTTCTGCGGGATCAGCAAAAGCAGTGGATTGTTTCATTTTTTCCATAGCGAGCTGATTAAATTGTGTAAAGGCTCCGGCGATCTCACGGGCAGTTTCTATGTCAGGAGCCCTCACTTCAAATTCACTGACATAGCTGATGTCCTCAGGACCCTCTTTTAGCCTTATCAATTCTTTATCTCCTGAGGCTTTTAAGTCGATAAACAGGGCATTGCCATCGGCCCGGAAGGTAGCAGGAATTTTCCCCAGATCGGCTGCATTTACAGTAAATTCTTTGTTTTCGCCATCAGAAACGCTCAGAATACTATAGGTTATCAGTAAACTATCGTTGGGATTGATCTCAAACTTTTGTTCCCAGGCATCTTCATTAATCACCACCTTGCCTATATTATCCACAAGTGACGATGCACTGCGATCAAACGAATATTGTGAATAATCAACGGCCTCCTCTTTTTCTGACAGATTGGTTAGTTTTTTAAGTTGTGCCTCAAGCAAACGTGCCTCTTCAATTGATGCAGCATGCAGTTCTATTTCATTGGTGTAATTTTTTGTTTCCCCGTTTTCATTGTAAGCGATCAGGTCATCTTTCCCTTTGGTAAGGATGGTAATTAACACCTCGTTGCCACTGGTCGTAAATTCTGTTTTGTGCGGGTTGATATCGATTGCATTCAATGTATATTTCTCAACCTCATCACCTGACGCCTCACTTAGGGTAAAAGTGATAATATAGTTGTTTTGATTATCGAATGAAAATGATTGAATAAAAACATCATCATTCACCTTCACCTCTTTTATACCCTGTGATAAATTGTTTAATATTGTTTCTTTCTGGTCGCTAACATTCATCATTTCCGATGTATGTTCGGAAGCATATTCAACAATTTTTTTAAGATTGTCGGTTAGTTTCCTGGCTTCCTCAATACCGGAAGCATAAAACAACAAACCGTCGTCGTAATTTTGTATCTCGCCATTTTCCACAATTTTAACGAGATCTTTTCCGCCGTTAACACCAGCTGTAATTTCAACCAATTCCTTATCCGGTTCAAACTTGATCAGGTAAGGGCTCAGATCCATTGCATTTACCGTTTGTATTTTCTCGTCTCCGTTTTTTGTTTCGATGGTACTAAAAGAAAGTATAAACGGATTTTCTTCACCACTGGAAAAAGTTTGACGATAGTTGGTTTTTTTTGTATTAACCGTTGTAGTATTATCCTTCATATACTGAAGGTTTTGATCGACGCCATTAGTCTGCGCCATGATGGATCCCATCAAAAGGAATCCTGCTAAAAGTATTGTTGTTCTTCTCATGTTAATATGTATTAGTAAAAGCATATGGCAGTGTTTTAATATGTAAGAATTAGTTATCCCAGAAATTAAAATCGGTCTCTATCAACTCAGCATCAAATGTGCCATCGGTAATGGTAACCTCGTCATCATTGGAATTTTTGGCCGTGAAATAAAATTCTCCTTTCACCCGCGTATCAGAGAATTCTGTTATATTGATATTTCCATCATTGTTGCCTTCGTACAGGTATGAGTAAAAGTTTTCGTTCACATTTTGTGAATGTATATAGGTGCCTGTATTGATTGCTCCGGCATCATAACTAACAGGAAAATCACCTGTTTCCGCACCGGGATTATAAACCGAAAGTTGTATCTCCTGATTGGCATTGAACCCCGAAACAATAAGGCTTCCCAAAACATATCTTGCAGTTGCATTCTGATCCGCTGTAAAAGCGTTGCCATCGATTGTGGCTGTCATGGTGCCGTTCCCTAGTTGGGTGTTGTTGTTATTGTTGGAATTCTGATCAGGATTATCATCCTCTTCTTTGGAGCACATGCCCTGGCTGAATAATGCAAATACCAGGAACAATAATAGATAGTTGATTGATTTCATTGTGTTGTGTTTTTATGGATTAATAATTTATTTGAATGATGTGTAAGAAGTCTCAATTGCATTTCAGAATTTTTATGGTTGACAAGCTGTTGATTCTGATTTTGATCTTGACAAAATCTGTGTAAAAAGGAGTTGTTGTTAATATCCACTAAAACCCGCTTTTATCAGAGAAATTATTACCATCTTTAAACATTCGCCCTTCATTTATTTCTATGTAGTGGTCGTTGGGATCCCCATGATCATTGAGCATGATTGAGGCATTTGTCAGGTATTGGATACCTTCATCGGTTAGATGACCTGTATACACTTCTACAGAGATAAAGGAGTCGTTGTTGATCTGATCGGTGGTTTCCATCACTGTGAAAACCGAAAAGGCGTTTTCGCTACCTTGAATGAAACTTATATCAGCGGTTCCATCCAATTCAAATGGCTCGCAAACAGTGGTGGTCTTGAAGGAGTTGCTTCCCTCATTCGGACTTTTAAATGAAAGAAAATAATCGGGAAAATTCTCACCAATATTGTCGTTCTCCACTGTTGATCTCATCAATTCATTTGGATTGACAATATAAGTGCCCGAAACATCCGGAGGATTGTCGCCTTCAACGATCGGCATATTTAATGAATCGAGGATTTCAAAGGCTTTCTGCGGGATGAGGTCATTGATCATTGTAGGGTTCTTGTTTGCAGGTTCAGTGTCTTCGTTCTCTTCATTTTTGGAACAACCCACAATGATGAATAGCATGAAATTTAAAGATATTACAAGTGTAAAAAATCTGAAAGTATTGGCATTGTATTTCATCTTATCGGTTTTAATGATTGATTGTGTTTAATAAAAACTCATATTAATAATATTTGGAACAGCTATTCTCAGTGATCCGCACCAATAGTTTTAAAAAAAATTATGCTGTCAGCTGTTGGCGAAAAAGCCTGTATCGAACCGGTATTGTTTACAAACCGGGTTAAAGATTTTTTTTAACCAGAGTACGATTGAATTACCTTTTAAAGGAAACTTCGAGAAACTAACCCTGGTCAATGTTTGTGTTTTAGAAAAAACAAATGTAACCATGCAATATGTCGATTCCAAAATCGAATATGATATTAACAACTCTTTAACAGTTCATAATGGATCATATCCGAAATAGGGAAGAAGGTAGCAGTTATCTTAACATTAGAAATAAAATTTGCAATTGCTTTCAGGTTTGTTAACTTAGATCAAATACAAACATGAAGTTTTTGCAACCCTGTGATATTAATTTTGTCGCTATGCGTAACTGAAAATAATAACCATGAAAACAGTGACTATGAAAATTAAAACCGGAGTTCTTCAAATGTTGTTAGCAGGAATATTAATATTGATAATCTCTTCCTGCGGTAAAGATCAAAGGCGCATCAAGGGCAGCGGTCCTGTCATAACGAAAACCATTTCATTGGAACAGATCAGCGGTGTTTCGCTAAGCATTGATGCCAATGTTTGGGTAACACCGGGTGACACGCAATCCGTTGTTATTGAAGCACAAAACAATATCATTCAAAACATTGAAAAATATGTGACTTCTGATGGGGTTTGGCGAATAGGTTTTTACGATCCGGTAAGGAAACACGATGGGATCACCATTTATATCACCACACCGCACTTTGATTACGCCGTAATTAGCGGCAGCGGAAGCATCCGCACCGATGACCTTTTTGCTGAGAATTCTGATGTTTACCTGAAGATTAGCGGGTCGGGGAATATTGTGATGCATACTTCGGCCGATCATGTCGACAGCGAAATTTCAGGATCCGGCAACATCACCCTCAACGGAAGTGCCGGTCATCATGAAATTAACATCAGCGGATCAGGCAAGGTGAATGCATTCGGACTGGAAACCGGCCGTACCGATTGCCGGATCAGCGGTTCAGGAAATTGTGAAGTTTGGGCCAATGATTATCTCGGCGTTACGATTTCAGGAAGCGGCAGCGTTTTTTATAAGGGCTCTCCTGAAATACATACCAATATCAGTGGTTCGGGCGGAATTCATAATGTGAATAATTGAAGACGGAAGTAATGAAAAGGCACCAACTTTATTGTACATGGGTGCCTTTTCACTTTGCAGCTATTACAATCTCATGTTTGTCACTTACCGGGTCACTATCTCATTGTGGTGATTAATTATTCCAATGCCGATACCTCATGTTCGAGGGCT
>JAGQVF010000153.1:0-15466 GCA_020438135.1 Bacteroidales bacterium
GAATGTATTTGTTGCCCACCTGACAACCATCCTGAAGATTATTTTTGTGCCTGGAAATTCTATATCATTTCAAAATAATATGAAACCGTGGATTCAGTTTTCCCTGTAAACAGTAAGGAATCACTGTGGTTTCGTCTACAAAAAGGTATTCGAGTTTGGTGAGGTTGCACAACGATGCCGGCAGGTCGAGCAAAGGGCCGGCTCCGGCAACATCCAATTCTGCAAGGTTGCTCAGGTTGCCCATTTCCGAAGGTAATCTTTCCATACTGTTTTTGCCAATGTATAACAGTGCAAGGTTTTTACATTGGCCAATTTCTGGAGGAAGGGTGGTTAGATCGTTGTGGTCGAGATAGAGATATGCGAGGTTTTCCAGGTTTCCGATTTCTGCCGGCAGGGCTTTCAGATTATTGTATTGAAGTTTCAGCTCTTCCAGGTTTTTCAGGTTGCCGATCTCTCCGGGAAGGGTTTCGAGTTCATTGAAGCTCAGACTCAATTCTTTTAATTGGGTCAATTGACCTATCTCTCCTGAAATCCTTTTTAGGTCATTCCTGCTTACAACCAGTCTTTTCAGGTTTTTCAGGTTGCTGATCTCCACAGGGATTTCGGTAATGTTGTTTTTGAAAAGGATCAACTCTTCCAGATTTTTTAACTGGAACACGCCATCCGGTATTTCAGTCAACCCATCGCGGCTCAGGTTGAGGATTTTGGCATCGTTTTTATTTTTCAGGGCACTGTTTATGCTGGTATATTTTCCGGGTTTACATCCCGAGGTGAAAAGTAAACCAATCAATGCACCTGTCCATAAAAACGTTTTCATAAAGGTATAACCTTAAAAGCCAATTAAATGTTGATGCCGCAATGATTTTTTTTCAGCAGGTGTTTTTGAAAAATCGTATTCGTAAAATGCGTTTTCCCACTCGCCGTACATGGCATTGGGCAACACAATGAACCGTTTGCCAAATTCGCTTTTCAGGCTGTCGGTAACCTCAAATCGTCCATCAACCGTCTTCTTTTCAAACACTTCACTGAAATCATTCAAATTGTCGCCGATCATCAGGATCACCATGTTTTTCTGCAACACCTGATCCCATCTTTCCCGTTTGGAAGATTGATCGGTTTTTAATAAAAGGTGATCATCCGAAGCGAAAGGAAATTTCATATCCTTCAGGTTTTGGAGGGTTTCCTTCCGGTATTTATCTTTCCTGTTCGAAACATAATAAACCTGCATGCCCATTTCTTCCACAAACTTAACAAACGCAAGTGCACCCGGTACCGGCTTAGCATCAGCCTTGTACATCCATTTGTCCCAGGCAGTTGGGTAGCTTACGCTGTCGAGAATGCATTTCGCCTCGTAAGGGCTGTTGTCGAGTACTGTTTCGTCGATGTCCATAATCACTGCTTTGGGTTTCATGCCTCCGAGCATTTTGGTACTTTCCTCAACGCGCATTTGTGCGATATTAAAAGCCTGGTAACAAAGTGCCCTGTATTCGGCGGCTTGCTGCTGATAAAGCACCGCCATGGTGAGGTGCTCGTTGGCGGTTTTGTTTTCTGTGTCGCCATCGTTACCCTGCGATGCTGTGGTGTTTTGGCAGTTGGTGAGGGTAGTCGCAAGGCCCAAACCGAGAATTGCAATTAGTAATTTTTTATTTTTCATCTAATACATAATTAATCCTGATAATTTCAAACTAATTTTAAACCCAAATGAGCGATCATTTCAAAATCCTTATCATTGGTTAGCAAAGGTATTTTATTCTCTATACAAAATGTACCGATCAACATATCTACTTTTTTTCTTACGGTTAATCCCATCTTGCGTAGTTTTCTGAAATTTTCAGCACTTTTTAATGCCATGTTTTTATTCGAAATGGCATAACAATGTAGTTTCGTGAGATGCGTTTTGGCCAGGCGATAATCGCTATCATTCCTGAAGCCTTGCAGTACCTCAGTTAAAATGATATCACCAATGGTGACCAAATCATTTTCTAAAAAATCATCTAATTTTTTAGTCTGTGAATTCCGAATCCCGTTGAAATAATCAATCCAAACCGAAGAATCAACAAGTATCATGAATCTGTGCGCAATTGGTCAATGTCTCCTTCCCAGTTCAGCTTTCCCTTCAGATTTCTGATCTTTAACTGTTCTTTTATCCTGATCATCAACTGAAGAGCTTCTTCCACGATTGCTTTTTTGGTTTTACCCTTACTCAACTCCATAGCCCTTGTCATCAGTTCATCGTTAATTACAATATTTGTCCGCATGTTTTAATTTTATACACAAAATTATAAAAAATCATACACATAAAAAAAGCCCGGTGTTTTATTTCCGGGCTTTGATATAATTTGATAAACCTCTACTTCGAATAATCCATAGCGGCCATTCGCTGGTAGCTTGCATACCGCCATTTGGCGTTGTCTTCGGCAGCGTTGAAGAGCTCCGCAGCTTCCATCGGGAACGATTTCATCAGGGAGGTGTAACGTACCTCACGTTTCAGGAAATCCTGGAACTTCGACCAATCCGGCTCTTTCGAATCGTAAGTAAACGGATTTTTGCCCTCTTTTTCCAACTCGGGATTATACCTGTAAAGATGCCAGTAACCGCTTTCAACAGCCAGCTTCTCTTCTTCCTGTGTCTGGCTCATTCCGGCACGCAGTCCGTGGTTGATACAAGGTGCGTATGCAATCACGATCGAAGGTCCCGGATAAGCTTCAGCCTCGCGGATCGCCTTCAATGTTTGCGATTGGTTGGCTCCCATCGCAATTTGTGCTACATACACGTAACCATAGGTCATTGCCATGGCTCCGAGATCTTTTTTACGGATCTTTTTACCCGAAGCGGCAAACTTGGCAACCGCCCCAACCGGGGTGGATTTGGATGCCTGTCCGCCGGTATTTGAATAAACCTCGGTATCGAGCACGAGGATGTTGATGTCGTCGCCCGAAGCGATCACATGGTCGAGTCCGCCGTAACCGATGTCGTAAGCCCAGCCGTCACCACCAAAAATCCATACTGACTTTTTCGAGAAATACTGTTTTAAATCAAGCAATTCTTTCGCCAGGGGATCTTTTTCTTTTTCAAGCTTTTCGATCAGTTTGATCGAAACTTCATCCGATTTTTTCCCATCTTCTTTAAATTCAATCCATTCTTTGAAGAGCGCTTTTGTTTCCTCAGAGAAATTGCCATTGGCTTCTTCCATTTTCCGGCCAATCCGGTCACGCATTTTGTTAATGGCTGTTGCCATTCCGAATCCGTATTCGGCATTATCTTCAAATAATGAGTTTGCCCATGCCGGCCCCCTGCCTGTTTTTTTGCTGGGGCAATAAGGAGTTGACGGAGCCGAACCACCATAAATTGAGGAACATCCGGTGGCATTGGCAATCATCATCCGCTCGCCGTAAAGCTGCGTTACCAGCTTAACATAGGATGTTTCTCCACAACCTGCACAAGCACCCGAAAATTCAAACAACGGCTGGGCAAACTGGCTGTTTTTAACCGATTTATCCTTCTCAACAATATCATCCTTGTAAGTGACATTGCCATCGAGGTAATTCCAGTTTTCGGTTTCGTGCATTTGCGAACCAAGCGATTTCATCACCAGCGCTTTTTCTTTGGTCGGACAAACTTCAACGCAGTTGCCACATCCTGTACAATCGAGCGGACTCAACTGAATCCGGTATTGGTATCCGGCAAAAGTTTTTGGTTTGGCTTCCAATGTAGCTGTTTCCGCCGGAAGTCCTTCCATCTCTTTTTCATCGATCAGGAAAGGCCTGATACATCCGTGCGGACAAACATAGGAGCACTGATTACACTGGATACAATTTTCGTGGATCCACTCAGGAACATCCACGGCGATCCCGCGTTTTTCGTAGGCGGTTGTTCCTGCCGGGAAAGTTCCGTCTTCACGACCTTTAAAGGCGCTTACCGGAAGAAGATCTCCTTTCAGTTCATTGATCGGATCAAAAATATTTTTAATGAAATCCGGAGCGATCTTTTCGTCTTTTTTCTCAATCACTTTCATTTTTGCCCACTCTTTGGGTACATCCACTTTTGTGACATCGCCACCTCTGTCGACCGCAGCAAAGTTCATATTTACAATCACTTCTCCTTTTTTACCATAACTTTTCTGGATCGCTTTTTTCATTTCATCAACCGCCATTTCGTAAGGGATCACTTCAGCCACTTTAAAAAATGCAGATTGCATGATGGTGTTGGTTCGGTTACCAAGACCGATTTCCGAAGCAATCTTTGTTGCATTTATAATATAGAAGCTGATGTTGTTTTCCGCCAGGTATTTTTTCATGTGATCCGGCAGTTTGTCTTTGGTTTCGTTTTCGTCCCAGATGCTGTTCAAAAGGAAGGTCCCTCCTTTTTTCAATCCTTTCAGCATATCGTATTTTTCGAGATATGCCGGAACGTGGCAAGCAACAAAGTTGGGTGAACTTACCAGGTAAGTTGAGGTGATAGGTTTGTCACCGAAACGAAGGTGCGAAACCGTGATACCACCCGATTTTTTCGAATCGTAGGAGAAATATCCCTGTGCATATTTATCGGTTGAATCGCCGATGATCTTGATGGAGTTTTTATTGGCTCCAACGGTTCCATCTGCTCCAAGACCGTAAAATTTAGCTTCGTAGGTGCCTGCCGGAGTAATACTGATCTCAGGCAATAACGGCAAAGAAGTATGTTTTATATCATCGTTGATGCTGATCGTGAAGCGGTTTTTCGGCTCTTTTAATTTCAGGTTTTCATATACCGAAAGAATGTGTGCCGGCGTGGTATCTTTTGAACTGAGTCCGTATCGTCCGCCGACAATCATCGGGGCATCTTTTTTACCGTAGAAAAGATCCCTGATATCAAGATAAAGCGGTTCGCCATTGGCACCGATCTCTTTGGTGCGATCGAGTACTGCTATCCGTTTCACGCTTTTCGGCATCGCTTTCATGAAATATTTTTCACTGAAAGGTCTGTAGAGATGCACGGAGATCAAACCTACCTTTTCACCTTTTTCTATCAGATGATCCACAACTTCTTTGATGGTGTTGGTAACCGAACCCATTGCTACCACAACATGATCAGCATCTTTGGCACCGTAATAATCGAAAGGATGGTATTCACGTCCGGTGATCTTCTTGATGTCCTGCATGTATTCCTCAACGATATCGGGAATATCATCATAAAAATGAGTTGCAGCTTCACGCGCCTGAAA
Organism: Bacteroidales bacterium; assembly: GCA_020438135.1. Taxonomy (GTDB): domain Bacteria; phylum Bacteroidota; class Bacteroidia; order Bacteroidales; family JAADJA01; genus JAADJA01. Next base: position 5,204 of record JAGQVF010000153.1, read on the forward strand.
ATAAATATCAGGGTTTTGAGCCGTTCCTCGTGTAACGGGATGCTCAGGGTTCAATGCATTATCCCGGAAACGTTGCAAAGCTTCATGATCGACCAGTTTAGCCAGATCGTCCATTTCCATCACCTCTACCTTTTGAATTTCGTGGGAGGAACGGAATCCGTCAAAAAAGTGCATGAACGGAACGCGGGTTTTAATGGCTGCCAGGTGAGCGATACCTGCAATATCCATAATTTCCTGGGCACCGGAAGTGGCCAGCATAGCAAATCCGGTTTGACGTGTACTCATCACATCGCTGTGATCACCAAAGATGGAAAGTGCCTGTGCGGCAAGACTCCTTGCACTTACATGGAAAACGCCCGGCAATAATTCTCCGGAAATTTTATACATGTTGGGGATCATCAGGAGCAAGCCTTGCGATGCAGTGTATGTGCTGGTGAGTGCTCCGGCCTGCAAAGATCCGTGTACAGCACCTGCTGCACCTGCCTCTGATTGCATTTCGCGAACATCCACAATTTCTCCAAAAATATTTTTCTTGCCATGTGCTGCCCACTGGTCAACATATTCGGCCATATCAGATGAGGGAGTAATGGGATAGATACATGCAACCTCACTGAACATATAGGCAATATGTGAAGTGGCGTAATTACCTTCGCAGGTAATGAATTTCTTTTGTTTAGCCATAATTCGTATGTTTTAAAACCGTAATAATCAATTTAATTTGTCAATCCGACGCCGGCGAAATTAATAAATATATGAAATTTGTATAGGTGTTGAACTTATTTAGAAATATTTTAGATAAGCCTGATACACAAATTGCAATGTGAAAATTTTTATACATTTGCTCGGTTCATTCAGAACGAAAAGTTTAATCATTGTGATACGAATAACATTAAAAAAATAGTGAAATGGCTAATCTGACTACTAAATACATGGGTGTTGAACTTAAAAACCCAATCATCGTCGGTGCTTGTAATCTGGTTGAAAAACGAGATAATCTTTTAAAAATGGAAGAGGCCGGCGCCGGAGCCATTGTTTATAAATCCCTTTTTGAAGAACAAATCCAGCTCGAAAGCCTGCAAATGTCGGAAAATATGCAGGAGTTTAATGAACGACATGCAGAGATGATCACTCAATTTCCTGACATCGAACATGCCGGCCCCGAAGAATACCTGATGAATCTCAGGCAGGCCAAAATGGCGCTGAAAATTCCATTGTTCGCAAGCCTCAACTGCGTAAACATGGAAACCTGGATTGAATACGCGCAAAAAATTGAAGAGACGGGTGTAGACGGGCTGGAGATCAACCTCTATTATATTCCTTCTGATTTTGAGATCATGGGAAGGGCCATTATCAGCGAACAACTCGACATCGTTGAAGAAATCAAAAAAAGCATTAAAATTCCAATTGCCGTTAAACTGAGTCCTTATTACACCAATCCTTTATATGTAATCAATGAAATGGATAAACGGGGTGCCGATGCATTTGTTCTTTTCAACCGTTTGTTCCAACCCGAGATCGATATCGATAAAGAAACCATGCACTTTCCTTATAACCTGAGTTCGAGTGAGGACAACCGTTTTCCTCTTAGGGTGGCGGGTATGCTTTATCAAAATATCAAAGCAAGTATTTGCAGCAGCCGTGGAATTTTTACCGGCGAGGATGCCATTGCCATGCTGCTGGCCGGTGCCGATTGTGTTCAGGTGGTGAGCACTTTATATAAGAATAAGATTGAACAAATATCTGCCATGCTCACTGATATTGAAAGGTGGATGGACGGTAAAGGATATGCTAAAATTGATGATTTCAGAGGCAAAATGTCGAAAGATAAAATTGATGATCCGTTTGCTTACAGAAGGGCTCAATATGTAGATATACTGATGCGCTCAGAGCAGATATTTAAACGCTACCCGACTGTTTAGCGAATAGTCCATTTAATATTTCCCTTATATTTAACCCTCAATATTGAGGATTATGATTCGATTGTGTCGACAAGTCTGCTGTACATGCAAAGTTGTTAATTTTTTGCTTGTAATCGGTTTATTTTCTTGTCATATACATCCATCCAATGAGACTGGTGAAATCCCCCGCGAAAAAGTTGCTGTTTTTGATTCGATCCTTGCCCATGCCGGAGTAGAGGGTTCTGTATTGATTTTTGATCAGTCAAAAAACATTCTGTATTCCAATGATTTCGATTGGGCGGATGTCGGGCGACTTCCGGCTTCAACCTTTAAAATTGTGAATTCGATCGTTGCACTCGAGTCCGGAGTGGTCGACTATGATACAACCATTTTCAGATGGAATGGTAAAAAACGTCGTTTGAAACAATGGGAACAGAACATGAATCTTCGGGAAGCATTTCACCTATCCTGTGTTCCCTGTTATCAGCAAATTGCCCTAACGGTAGGTCCTGAACGGATGAAAAAAATTCTCGAAAAGTTGAACTATGGAAATATGGTCGTCGATTCAACCAACATCGACCGGTTTTGGCTGGAGGGAGATTCAAAAGTGAGCCAGGTTCAACAAATCGATTTCCTGGAAAGATTTTACGATAATAAACTTCCCATTGCCAATTCCTCTTTCCGGTTGATCAAGGAGATGATGGTGATCGATAGCAATCAGGTTTATAAGTTAAGTGGAAAAACCGGTTGGTCGATCAGAAATGGAAACAACAACGGCTGGTTTGTAGGGTATCTTGAAAAAGGAGATGAGGTTTTCTTTTTTGCCACAAACGTCTCTCCGCATCAAAGTTTCGACATGAAGTTGTTTCCGGTTATCCGAAAAGAGATCACGATGAAAGCTTTTCAGGCGATGGGATTCATTAAAGAATAAAAAGATGAGTGAAAAAGTAAAAATGTCTTCCGGGGCAAAATGGGAAAATATCGTAGGCTATTCACGTGCAATCCGTATTGGGAATGTGGTTGAGATTGCCGGAACAACTGCCATCGGCGAAAACGGGGAAGTGGTCGGGGTAGGTGATGCAGCCGAACAAACCCGTCGGATCATTCACATTGCTGAAAACGCGCTGAATAACCTCGGTTCAGATCTGAAGGATGTCGTTCGCACAAGGATCTTTGTTACCGATATTTCAAAATGGGAGGAGGTAGGCCGTGCCCATGGCGAATTTTTTGCTGACATTAAACCGGTTTCAACCATGGTGGAGGTTTCAGCTCTTGTTTCCCCCGAATTGTTGGTAGAAATTGAATTTACTGCTTACATCAATGAATGATCATTCTGAAATTTTCTCCTGGTAACGAAACAGCTTGGGCCTGATCAGCAAACGGAGCGATTGGCTGTAGAGCACATAATTCCACCACCAGTTCATAAAAACGAAAAACCGGTTTTTAATACCCACCAGTTGCATGATATGCACCACAAGCCACACAAACCAGGCGGAAAATCCTTTCAGCCGGATGCCCGGAAGATCCGCCACGGCAAGTTTCCGGCCGACCGTTGCCAACGATCCTTTGTGCTTGTATCTAAAAATCTCCGGGGTATGACCATTTGCCATCCTTTTTAAATTTTTGGAGAGATGTATTCCTTGTTGAATGGCTACCTGTGCAAGTTGCGGGTGGCCTTTCGGGTAGTCCTTCGTTACCATCGAAGCCATATCGCCAATGGCAAAAATATCAGGAAAAGCAGGTAAGCGGTTGTATTGATCCACCTTTACTCTTCTCAGTTTATCGAATGAATCCTCCGGCAATCCGCTTATTTTTTCACCCTTCACACCTGCAGCCCATATCACGGTTTTGCTTTCGAGCGGATCGCTATCCTTGATGGATATCCTGTTTCCATCGTATCCTGTAACAAACGCTTTAAAACGAATGTCGACACCCAGATCTTCCAGGTAATGCTGCGCTACTTTAGCCGATTTGTCAGACATGCCTGAGAGTAATTGGGGAGCGGCTTCCAGCAGGTGAATCTGCATGCGTGATGAATCCAGTTCGGGATAATCTTTCGGGAGCACATATTTTTTCATCTCCGCCAGTGCGCCTGCCAATTCAACTCCTGTGGGTCCTCCACCCACGATCACATAATTCAACAACGGATCGATATCTTCATTTCCTGAAAGGTTGAGTGCCTTTTCAAAATTCATCAGGATTTTATTGCGCAGATAGATCGACTCCGAAACCGTTTTCATCGGAATGGTGTTTTTTTCGATGGAATCGATGCCTAAAAAATTGGTATTAACGCCCATAGCCAGCACAAGGAAATCGTATTTCATCAAGCCGATGTCGGTCACTATTTTTTTACCAGCCGGGTCGATCTTTAACAATGAAGTCATCCTGAAATGGAGATCAGGTTTGTTCTGGAAAATCTTCCGAAGGGGAAATGAAATAGAAGAGGGTTCAAGTCCTGCCGTAGCTACCTGGTAAAGCAAAGGTTGAAACTGATGATAATTGTGCCGGTCGATCAAAACCACCTGGTAGTTTTTACCGGTTAATCTTCTGGCAAGTTTTAAGCCGCCAAAACCACCACCGGCTATAATGATCCGTTTTTTTTCAGTTGACGGAATAAATGCCTGTCCATCTTTTGCGTTACCCATTTTTAATGTATTGAGATTAAGGTTTTTATCCTTTCATTTCTTTCATCCTTTTTTCCATTTCATCTTCCGACACATCTTCCATATGTGTGGCAATCCACCATGAATTTCCCTCCGGATCGCGCACGCCCGCATTCCGGTCGCCATAAAACTGGTCGGCGGGTTCCATGATAGAGATGGCGCCATGTTCGAGCGCTTTGTGATACAATTTATCGGTATCGATCGTGTAAACATACAACATAGCAGGCATGACTTCATTCTCATTTCGCGCTTTGCCCATCATCACACGTGAATTGCCAATCTGAATTTCAGCATGATTGGTTACCCCGTGCAATACTGAACGATAAATGATGGCAGCATTAAATGCTTTCTGCAGAAAATCAATCAGTTTGTCGGCATCTTTCACCACCAGGTAAGGAGTTATGGTTGTGTATCCCTCAGGAATAGCTTTTAGTGTCATTTCAGTTTGTTTTATTTGATTATTCAATAATATTGTTTCTTTGTATGAACATAAGCAGAGAAAAAATAAAAAGTTCAAAAAGATTTTGAATATTTAAGAAATTATGCCGTTCTTTGCACTCCTTTTTGAAAAAAGTATAATTTATAAAATAGAGCAGTCATGGCAAACATGTGTCAGATAACAGGAAAGCGAATTATGGTTGGGAACCGCGTATCACACGCAAACAACAGATCAAAACGCAGATTTTATCCCAATCTCATGAAAAAGACTTTTTATATTCCTGAAGAAGACAGGAATATAACCCTGACCGTTTCAACCACCGGGCTTCGCACAATCAGCAAGATCGGTATTTACAAGGCACTCAAAAAGGCCAGGGAAAAAGGTTATTTTACAAAATAGAAGAGTCAAACTCCATATACAAGATGAGCCGGTGTAATAACCGGCTTTTTTGCATTTATACAACCCATTCCCGAAATAATGAAGCAGCCACGGCGTTAACAATAATTAACCCTTTTAGAACGCAAAGAATTCTATTTTTGCAGGTAATGACAGACATAAAACTCCATACTTTTTTATTCCTATTATTTATTAGTGCAGCTGCCATTTCCGAAGCGCAGGAGGATGAAAACGAACTGGTTCAGTTCTCCGGAGTTGTTGTTACCGCCGACAGTATAAATCCTGTTCCATTTACAAACATATTGATTAAAAACTCCTGGCGCGGAACCGTTGCTGATTACTACGGATATTTTTCGTTTGTTGCTTACAAACAGGATACGGTGATTTTTTCAGCCATTGGTTTTAAAAAGGCAGAATTTGTAATTCCGGATACCATCAGAGGAGATCGGTATTCCCTTATTCAGGTGATGTCGTCCGATACAATATTATTACCGCAAACCGTTATTTATCCGTGGCCTTCAAGGGAGGAATTTGTAGATGCTTTTTTAACTTTCGATGTTCCGGATGATGATTATGAGCGGGCACGTAAAAATCTCGAAGGCTCAAAATTGCGTGAACTAGCTGCAAAATATCCCATGGATGGAGGGATGAATTACAAATATTCGATGCAACAACATCAGGACAAACTATATTATATCGGCCAAACCCAACCCATTTCGATTTTGAATCCTTTTGCCTGGGCCGAATTTATCAAAGCCTGGAAAGATGGAAAGTTTAAACGCAAAAAGGATTAGATTTGCGCACAATTTGAGAAGATGAGAGTTTTATCGCTGACATTTTTTATCCTTTGTTATTCAATCGTTTCTTTTGCACAGGAAAAGGCAACTGTTTTCGGTCGCGTTCTTGATGAACGTGGGAAACCGCTGGAGCTGGTGAATGTGGCCATCTCAGGTTTGCCCGGTGGAACTTCTACCGATTTCAGAGGAAGGTATGAATTACAGGTGCCTGCCGATGTTGAAATCTACATTGCCTTTTCGTTTATTGGTTATGAAAAGGCAGTGGAAATGGTGATGCTGGAGGCAGGCGAAAAAACCCGTGTTGATAAAACACTTAAACTCTCCTCTACGGAGTTGCCGCAGGTGGAGATCGTTGATGATGAGATCAGGTCGACCAACCTGATTCGCATCGATCCCAAAATTGCAGTAACCATTCCTACTTCCACCGATAAAATTACTACCATAGTGAAAACACTTCCAGGGGTTTCATCCTCGAACGAACTCAGTTCGCAATATTCGGTCAGGGGTGGGAACTTTGATGAGAACCTGGTGTATGTTAATGATATTGAAATATACAGACCGTTCCTTATCCGGGCCGGACAACAGGAGGGTTTGAGTTTTGTGAATTCTGACCTCGTTTCTTCCCTGCTTTTTTCTGCCGGCGGATTCGAAGCAAAATATGGCGATAAAATGTCGTCGGTGCTTGATCTTCAATATAAAAAACCGGTTGATTTCGGAGGCTCATTTTCGGCAAGTTTACTGGGAGGTTCGGCTCATCTCGAAGGGCTGACGAAAAACCGGAAATTCACCTACCTGATGGGGGTGCGGTATAAGACCAATCAATACATCCTTAATTCACTCGAAACCAAAGGCGATTACAATCCTTCCTTTACCGATGTGCAGGCACTTTTTACCTACGACATTTCTAAGAAAGTGGAGATATCTTTCCTCGGAAATATCGCCAGCAACAAATACAACCTGGTGCCTGAAACGCGTGAAACAGATTTTGGAACCGTTAACCAGGCGCAACGGCTTACCGTTTATTTCGACGGGCAGGAGGTAGATCAATATACCACCTATCTCGGAGGTTTTACAACCACCTATCGACCTGATAAAAAAACTCAACTCAAGCTAATTGCCTCGGGTTATAATTCTCAGGAGAGCGAAACCTACGATGTGATCGGTCAATATTGGATTGGCCGGATCGATAATAACCTGGGCAGCGAAAATTTTGGTGAGGTGATCGAAAACCAGGGTGTCGGTTCCTATTTCAATCATGCCCGTAATTATATGGACATCAATGTGTTTAATTTGGCTCATCGTGGAAGCAGGGAAATGGACAACATGCTGTTGCAATGGGGAGTGAAATACCAGCATGAACTGATCGATGATGAGATGAGTGAATGGGTACTGATCGATTCAGCGGGTTACAGTCTGCCTCGTCCACCTGATTCAATCGGTTTTGCCCAGCCAGATTACCCATTTGAACTGTATGAACTGATTCGGTCCGATAACCGGCTTAATTCAAACAGATATACCGCTTTTGTACAAAATACCTGGGGAAAGGATAAAGATTCAAAGGTTACAATTACAGCAGGTATCAGGGCCAATTACTGGGATTTCAACAATCAATTGGTGGTGAGCCCAAGAGCATCACTGTCAGTTAAACCGGAGTGGAAGAGAGACATAGTGTTCAGAATCGCCTCCGGATTGTATTATCAACCGCCCTTTTACCGTGAATTGAAGAGCTATTATGGAGAGATCAATACGGATCAGAAAGCACAAACCTCTTTTCATATTGTGGCCGGTTCCGATATCAATTTCAGGGCCTGGGGACGACCTTTTAAGTTTGTTTCCGAAATTTACTATAAATACCTTGATAACCTTGTTCCCTATACGGTTGATAATGTCCGGATCAGGTATTATGCATTCGAAAAGTCGCATGGCTATTCCACAGGCATTGATATGAAAGTGAATGGTGAATTTGTGGAAGGAATTGAATCGTGGGCAAGTCTCTCTGTGATGAAAACCGCTGAAAACATATATGGTGATTATGTCATCAACGATCAGGGTGAGCCTGAAGATCCGGGTTATATTCCGCGGCCCACCGATCAGCGGGTAAACTTCAGTTTGTTTTTCCAGGATTACCTCCCCCGAAATCCAACCTATAAAATGTCATTAACTTTGTTGTTTGGAACTTCGTTGCCTTTTGGTCCGCCACAGTCGCCAAAATATCAGCATACCCTCCGGATGCCCATGTACAGAAGGGTAGATATTGGTTTCAGCAAGGAGATTATTGGAGAGCATACTCGCTTTACCGGAAATAATCCATTTCGTGTTTTTGAATCGTTGTGGCTTACCGCCGAAGTGCTTAACCTGCTTCAGGTCAACAATACTGTATCTTATATTTGGGTAACCGACATTTACGGTCGTCAGTATGCGGTTCCGAATTACCTTACCCCGCGACAGCTCAATGTGAAAATAATTGCCACGTTTTAATATCCGATAAAATAGATTATAAACTCCCTGGTTTAGGGATTCCTTGAAAGTTACCCGGCTTATAATTTTGGTTTTATTTTGCCTCAGGTGTTTCTTCCCCGTCTATTGAACGAATGATCTCATCCGTCTCAATTTCCTGCATACATTTAAAATGACCCTTCGGACATTTTTTAAAACCGAGTTTGCTGCATGGTCGACAGGATAATCCCTTAATTTCAAGAATAATTGAGTTTTCTTCACATCCCGGAAGATAGGGATACATGCCAAATTCAGGAATGGTATTTCCCCAAAGACTGACGATCGGTTTTTTGAAAGCGGCTGCCACATGCATCAGCCCCGTATCGTTGGTGATGACAAAATCAGCCTGTTGAACGAGGGAAGCAGACTGGTTGATATTGTATTTGCCGGCAGCATTGAAAACGGTTGATCCAATAGTTATTTGAATGCTGTCGCCCTTTTCTTTATCTTCGGGCCCACCCAGTAAAATCACCGGTTTTCTTGATTTTTGAATGGTTTCGATGATCTTTTCCTTGGGGAAAATTTTGGTATTGTGCTTGCCTCCAATCACCCATGCAATATAAGATTTACGAAAAAATTCGGGAAGACTTTCCCGTTTTATTTCATCCTCCTCAGGAATAAAATAATCAAGGCCTTTCTGATCGTTTTTTATGCCAAGCCGTTTAACTGCTTCAAAGTATCGATCTACGATATGAATATTGGGGAGACTGTTGATCTTCAGGTTGACGGCCATCCATTTTTGCAGGTTGATCTTATCGAAAGATGAAGCCGGTTTTTTCAGTTTCAGGATCACTCCTTTCGAACGGAAATTTTTGTGCAGATCAATGATATGGTCGTAGTTTTCCATTTTCAGATCAGGGATCACTTCCTCAATCTTTTCACGGATGGAGTATATTTTATCGATATAAGGATTGGCTTTCAACACCGGAAGAAAAAACGATTTGGTTACGAAATGGATCTCGGCTTCCGGAAGTTGTTGTTTAAGACAACGCACGACAGGGGTTGTCAGCACAATGTCGCCGATGGAGCTGAACCGTATGACCAGTATCTTTTTCAATGGAATTTTTTTCAAAAATAAGGAAATATTGTGCGAACACAGGATTTACCTGCAACACAAAAAGAAAAGAACTCCAACTGAGTTTTTTTCTTTTGGATATTATGTGCGGAGGGAGTTATCTTAAAAGCCCGGGATGATTGCCGATTTGCCCCGGTTGAAGTACCAAATGTCGTTTTTATCCTGGTTATCAGCCTGACCATCGAAATCTACATCGATTTGCAGGTAACCTTTTTGTCCTGATTCGATTTGCCAGGTGCTTGTTTTATCAAGGTCGTTGATAAAACCATCGGCATTCATATCTCCTGCGTACATTCCAAACTTCCCTGAACCCAGGTTACTTTGATTGTTCCCATATGCCTGAGCGGCTGCCGTTGTGAAGTCATACGTGTATGTTCCTCCGGATTCGATAAGCGGATAAGCCGAGATAACAGGCAGGTGATTGCGGTGCCAGATCACGACGAACAATTGCTGGCTGATCTCTCCGCTGAATGTGGGAACAGAAGTTCCATCCAACCCG
>JAGQVF010000153.1:15478-15785 GCA_020438135.1 Bacteroidales bacterium
TTTCAGCAGGAAGAAAGCGCCTCCGTTAATGGCGGTTGATTCGGTGGCTGAACTGATATCCGGCGCATCCCGAAGTTCAAGTCCGATCCAATCCACTACATCTGCATTGGGTATGGCAACCACTTCTTCGGTGCCGTTATAACCCACCACTGTCAGGGTTTGCTGAAGCGGAATGATGGGATTCAGGTCGGTATTCATATCGGAACCGTTGAATGGTCCTTCAAGGAAAACAGTAAGGTCAAGCTGAAAAGTTGGGATAATCCAGTTAATCCGGTTGTAAGAGTCATTTTCAAAGGACTCACCGGAA
>JAGQVF010000154.1 GCA_020438135.1 Bacteroidales bacterium
CTGGTACCATAGTCAGAAGCCCAGGCCCATCCAATGGTAAATTTGTGGTAGCGAAGCATGTCCATCACACCAACAGCAGGCAGAGCAACAGCAAACAGATCCGGTTGTTGAGTCATGCATGCACCCACCAGCAATCCACCGTTTGAACCACCTGCAATGGCCAGCTTTTCTGATTTTGTGTATCCTTGGTTGATCAGGTAGTTGGCAGCAGCTATAAAATCATCAAATACATTTTGTTTGTGCATTTTGATTCCGCCCTCGTGCCACTCTTCGCCGTACTCACCGCCACCGCGCAGGTTGGGCATGGCAAAAACAAATCCGTTTTCGAGCAGAACCAAACGGGTAATGCTGAAGGAGGGTGTCAGGCTAATGTTGAATCCACCGTATCCATAGAGATAAGTTGGATTGTTGCCATCCATTTCGAGTCCTTTTTTGTGAACAATAAACATCGATACCTTTGTTCCGTCTTTGCTGGTGTAAAAAACCTGTTTGGTTTCATATTTGTCAACATCAAAATCAATTTCCGAACGGGTATACACTTCAGAAGTGTTTGTTGCGATATCATACTTATACACCGCAGAGGGGAATGTGAAAGAAGTGAATGCGTAAAATGCAAGGTCTTCATCTTTTTTACCGCTGATACCGGAAACAGAACCGATACCGGGCAATTCAAGATCTTCGATGTAGTTTCCATCATAATCGTTGATGTAGGCCACACTGGTTGCATTTTTCATGTATTCGGTAATGATCTTGCCTCCCACCAGTGAAACCGATTGCAGCACTTCCTCTTTCTCGGGGATGATCTCCTGCCAGTTTTCTTTGGCCGGGTTTTCAGGATCGATCAAAACCAGCTTCCATTTGGGAGCACCATCATTTGTTTTCACCAACAATTTATCGCCGATGTTGTCGAGCACCTGGTATTCGTTTTCAAAATCGTCGATGATGGTGGTAAAATCGTTTTGACTTCCATCGAGTTTCTTCACCCTGAGCGAATTTCCGCTGGTTCCTTCAGAAGCACTTAAGATCAGGTAAGACTCATCTTCAGTGGTACCGGCATAATAATTCCGAAGGGGAAAATCGTCGTTTTTATAGATCAGTTCATCTTCGCTTTGCGGTGTTCCCACTTTGTGGAAATATACCTTGTGATATTCATTTTTGCTCTTGAGTCGATCTTCTTCTCTGGGTTTGTCGTAACGGCTGTAATAAAAACCATCACCCTTCCAGGAAACTCCCGAAAATTTGATCCATTCGAGGTGATCGTCAAGCAGTTCTTTGGTTTCGGTGTTCATCACATAAATTTCGCTCCAGTCTGATCCCGATTTTGAAATACTGTATGCAACTATGCTTCCATCGCTATTAAACTCCAGGTTAGAAAGGGCAACCGTTCCGTCTTCTGAAAAAGTGTTGGGATCGAGAAACACTTCGGGCTCGGCATCCAGAGAAGTTTGTTTGTAAATTACATACTGGTTTTGCATGCCGTCATTTTTAAAAAAATAGAAGTTTTCTCCTTCTTTGAACGGCACACCGAATTTAGGATAATCCCAGATCTCTTCGAGACGCGTTTTGATTTTGTCACGGAAAGGAATTTGCTTCAGGTAATCGAAGGTTACTTCGTTCTCAGCCTCAACCCACTGTTTTGTCTCTTCGGAGTTATCATCCTCAAGCCATCTGTAAGGATCAGCAACCTCCTGACCGAAGTAAACATCCACGGTATCTACTTTTTTGGTTTCCGGGTAAGGCAATGTATTGATTTTCTGTTTTTTAACTGGTTGTTCGCAGCCCATAAGCAATAAAATTGTGAAAAAGGAAACAAAGGCAATTTGTGATTTCATGCGTAAACGTTTTTAAGTTTAAACCGATTTTTGAATTATAAATATAAATTTGCAGCTAAATTAAGTAATCTGGAGTTACATATTTAAAAATAAAAGATACAAAGTGGCTAAAAAAATAAAATCAGTTACACTCTTTAAGATGGACGCCGTTTTTGTGAATGGACCGGAGAATCCACCTGAGTTTGAAAAGTATAAGTTTAGTTTTACAGAATTTGATCAAAACGGAAATGTGATCCTTGAGGAAAAGTATACCCCAGATGAATCACTCACCGAAAAGCAAAAATATACTTACGATGAAAAAGGCAACCTGATCGAAGAAAAAAACTTCCTGGATACTGGTGAACTGGCCGACCACAGAACCTACGAACACGATGAAGAAGGCAGGATTGTGAAAGAATTCAGGCACTACAGTGATGAAACGAAGGATACGATAACCTACAAAAGGGACAGCATGGGCAATGTTGTTGAAAAAAGCACCATCGATTTCGAGGATGACCTCGAAGCCAAAGATATAATCACTTACAAAAATGGTAAAATCCTTTCGCATAAGCGCTACGAATACGATGAACTGGTTATGGATGAATCATATGAATACACTAAAGATGGTAAATTATCAAGAACATTAAAGTGGACAGCAGATGATGAAAATGCTCGATTTGAAAACAACTTTGATGAGCATGGCAACCTGGTTAAATCAATGAAATACAATGAAAAAGAACAACTTATTCAACGGATAATCACTTCATATAACAGCGAAAACAAACCCATCAGGATTGAAGAAGAATCGGTTAATGGCAAATCCATTATGGAAGCAGTATATGATGAAAGAGGAAATGCCATTAAACAAACTGAAAAAGATGGTAAGGGCAACATCATGAATCAGGTGAACAGAATCTTTAATGAAGACAATCAGGTAACCGAAGCTGAAGTGCATATCGACTTCCATGGACGCTCTGTAAACCAGTATTACAAATTAAAGTATGAATATACCTACTTTGATTAATACTTCAGAAAAGTTGCTGGCCAAACTTTACTAAAATTATCCCATATTTCCAACGCATATTTAACAACATTCTGTTAATAAAAACGTTGATTTTTAGGCGCTTTCACATCATTTAAATGCCTAATATCCTTATCTTTGTTTGATTTTTAAAAGCGAGAAATTTTAAGCAGATTTTGTATGACAACTGAAGAAAAAAACAACATTTCAAAAAATAGTTACAGCGAAAAAAACATTCAGGTACTTGAAGGCCTTGAAGCCGTAAGGAAAAGACCTGCGATGTATATTGGCGACGTGAGTTCGAGGGGTTTGCACCATTTGGTTTATGAGGTGGTTGACAACTCGATTGATGAGGCGCTGGGTGGATATTGCGATACCATCGATGTGGTGATCCATGAAGATAATTCCATCACAGTTACCGACAACGGAAGGGGAATTCCAACCGGTATGCATGAAAAAGAAAAACGCTCGGCACTGGAGGTTGTAATGACTGTCCTTCACGCCGGTGGTAAATTTGATAAAGGTTCTTACAAGGTTTCAGGTGGGTTGCACGGCGTTGGTGTAAGTTGTGTGAATGCGCTTTCAACACAGCTCACGGCTACCATTCACCGTGAGGGTAAAGTTTTCTTCCAGGAATATAGCATCGGAAAACCGCTCGAGCCGGTGAAAGTGATCGGTGAAAGTGATAAAACGGGAACAATTATCCATTTCAAACCTGACAGCTCTATCTTCACAGAAACAAAATATGACTATAGCATCCTTTCTTCCAGGATTCGTGAGCTGGCTTTTCTCAACAAAGGCATTAAACTTACGATTACAGACGAACGCGAAAAAGATGACAATGATAACTTTATAAGCGACACTTATTTTTCGGAAAACGGATTGATCGATTTCATTGATTACCTCGACGAAACCCGTGAAAAACTGATGAATGAGCCCATCGCGATCGAAGGAGAAAAAAATGACATTCCGATCGAGATTGCCATGCAATATAACAGCTCTTTTGCTGAAAACCTTCATTCATATGTTAATAATATTAATACCCACGAAGGAGGAACACATTTGTCAGGTTTCAGAAGAGGATTAACCCGAACCCTGAAAAATTATGCTGAAAAGTCGGGGATGACAGCTAAACTCAAATTTGATATTAGTGGCGATGACTTCCGCGAAGGCTTAACCGCAGTGATATCAGTAAAAGTAGCTGAACCCCAGTTCGAAGGGCAAACAAAAACAAAATTGGGTAACTCGGATGTAATGGGCGCAGTGGATCAAATGGTAAGCGAACACCTCGCTTATTACCTGGAAGAGCATCCCAAAGAAGCCAAGATGATCGTGAACAAGGTTATCCTTGCAGCAACAGCCCGGCATGCAGCCCGGAAAGCAAGAGAACTGGTGCAACGTAAAAATGTATTATCAAATACCGGGCTTCCCGGAAAACTTGCAGATTGCTCCGAAAAAGATCCCAGCCTTTGCGAAATTTACCTGGTGGAGGGAGACTCTGCAGGTGGAACAGCCAAACAGGGTCGTGATCGAAAATTTCAGGCGATCCTTCCGCTCAGGGGAAAAATCCTGAATGTGGAGAAAGCGATGCAACATAAGATCTTCGAAAACGAGGAGATCCGTAATATGTTCACCGCGCTGGGAATCACCATCGGAACAGCCGAAGACAGCAAAGCGCTCAATCTCGAAAAACTGCGTTACCATAAGATCATCATCATGACGGATGCCGATGTGGACGGAAGCCATATTGCAACCTTGCTCCTCACCTTCTTTTACAGGTATATGAAAGAGTTGATCGAAAGCGGATATGTGTATATAGCAACTCCACCACTGTACCTGATTAAAAAGGGAAAACAAGAAAAATACTGCTGGTCGGAGGATGAGCGGAAGGAAGTGGTTAACGAGTTTTCTGATAATGGAACCGAAAAAGGGATTCATATACAACGGTATAAAGGTTTGGGTGAAATGAATGCTGATCAGTTATGGAGTACAACCATGGATCCTGAATTCAGAATATTAAGGCAGGCAACCATTGAAAACGGAGCTGAAGCCGATCGCATTTTCTCGATGTTAATGGGAGATGAAGTACCCCCCAGGAGAGAATTCATCGAAAAGAATGCAAAATATGCCAATATTGACGCATAACAAAAAATTAAGAATTTCAGAATTAATACCCGGAAGTGTTCCGGGTATTTTTTTTGTCTTTTTCACAAAGAAATTAATTTCCAAAAATGAAAAATTATCCTTCATGGTACAATTTGGTAACACATTCTAATATTGGGAATTGTGGCAATTCACTTCAATATTTGTAACAATCCCCTTTTAACAGCTTAATTTTTTCTGAAACAAATAGTTATCCATATTCGTAATATCGCTACTTTTTAAAAACAACAAAAGTTTAGTAGCGTATAAGGTTTAAATTTGAGATATGTTAAACAACAATTTTACTTGTATAAATTTCAAACCATATGCAATCGCAGATACTAAATTTTTGCATTTTCTCATTTTGGGAAAAATTAAAAAGTTTATTATTTTCGTACATTAAATAATTATATATGAACAATTTTAAGATTTTTGTTGTTGAGGATGATCCGTTGTACGGAGAAATGCTGAAGTATCACCTTGCATTGAATCCCGACAATGAAGTCTATAAGTTTGAGACTGGTGCTGAATGCCTGAGAAATCTGCATAAAGCTCCATCACTAATCTCCCTTGATTTTTCACTTCCGGATATTTCAGGTTTTGAAGTAATCAAAAAAGTGAAGGAGTATAATCAGGATATTCCCGTTGTGGTTGTTTCAGGACAGGAAGATGTAGCTACTGCAGTGCAGTTGTTAAAAGATGGCGCATATGATTATTTTGTAAAAGATGAAGATACCAAAGAACGTCTTTGGAATACGATCAAAAATATCAAGGAACGGATCGAGCTGAAAGAAGAGATCAATGTGCTGAAAGAAGAGATCGGTAAAAAATATGAATTTAAGAAGATCATAAAGGGCAACAGTTCAGCAATACAGCAAATTTTTAAACTTATTGAAAAAGCAACCCAAACCAACATTACGGTTTCCATATACGGCGAAACCGGAACAGGTAAAGAGTTGGTTGCTAAAGCCATTCATTATAATTCGCCACGTGTAAAGTATTCATTTGTACCGATAAACGTAACTGCAATTCCTACAGACCTTATCGAAAGTGAATTCTTTGGCCATGAAAAGGGATCGTTTACAGGGGCGAATTCACGAAAGATAGGAAAATTTGAAATAGCCAATAAGGGAACGATTTTCCTTGATGAAATCGGCGAAATGGATTTGAATATGCAAGCCAAACTGCTAAGGGTTATCCAGGAAAAGGAACTTTACAGAGTGGGTGGCACCAAACCGATTAAGTTTGATGCAAGGGTGATTGTTGCTACCAATCGCAATCTCGCCAAGGAGGTTCAAAACGGGAATTTCAGGGAAGACCTGTATTACCGTTTACTGGGATTACCCATTGAAATTCCACCCCTAAGATATAGGGGCAATGACATTCTGATCCTTGCAAAATTCTTTGTTGATGATTTTTGTAAAGAGAATAAACTTCCCAAACTTGAAATTACTTCTGCTGCACAGGAAAAACTATTAAAGTATCCATTCCCCGGTAATGTAAGAGAACTAAAAGCAGTGATGGAGCTTGCGTGCGTACTTACCAATACCAATTCAATTACTGAAGACCATGTTACCTTTAATTCAACCAATGCCAAAAGTGATTTTCTACTTGAAGAGGATACATTGCAGGGATATGTGAGAAAAATCGTAAAATACTATTTACAGAAATACAACAACAATGTTATGGTTGTTGCCAAAAAACTTGATATAGGAAAATCAACCATCTACCGAATGATCAAAAACAATGAAATTTAGTGAATTAAACATATAATTGTTAAAAAGTAAAATTAAAAAAGGAAATATCATAGGGGAAATACGAGTATTTTCCATTTTTTAAATTTGCAATTTCATTTAGAGACAGCTCACTTTGCTAAACTACTTATCCACAGCGCTTTTGCTAAATGGTATAATAGTTGCAAAACAGAAAACTAAAATTCAAAGTATTTAATAGTCAATTAATTCCTAACAATTGCGAACAAATGGAATCAAAAAAATTATTTGATCTGACAAATTTAAACGAGATGCTTGGGGATGATAAAAAGGCCATCCTCCAAATGGTGAAGATTTTTTTACAAGCCACACCCGAAAGTCTGAATGAACTGAATAAATGCTATCAGAAAAACGATTTACAAGGTGTTAGTAAACTCGCCCACAAATTAAAATCATCTGTTGACATTTTTGCCATCGTTGATATTAAACAAGATATCAGACGACTTGAGAATAACACAAGGGATAATATAAACCTGGATGAAGTTCCCCAACTGGTAGAAAAAATCAACACAACTTTGAACGAAGCCATAAAACAGGTAGAACAGGAAAAAGAAATACTTCACAAGAAACTCTACCAAAACGAAGACGCAGCAAAGGCCTGATCAAAGGGGTATGTTTCCGTGCTTTTTCTGGGGATGGGATTTTGCCTTATTTTGAGTCATATCCAATGCCTGGACAATTTTAAAGCGAGTTTGTTTCGGATAGATGATTTCATCAACATACCCCAAAGCAGCTGCTTTATATGGACTTGCAAAAGTTTTCTTATACTCCTCAACAGCTTTTTGTTTATCCTTATCATTTAACTTATCACGAAAGATAATATTCACTGCCCCCTCAGGTCCCATTACAGCAATTTCTGATGTTGGATAAGCCAGGTTCACATCTGCTCCAATATGTTTACTTGACATCACATCATATGCTCCACCATAAGCTTTGCGCGTGATGATCGTAATTTTAGGCACAGTTGCTTCTGCGAAAGCATATAATAGTTTTGCACCGTGTTTGATAATTCCTCCAAATTCCTGGGCTGTTCCCGGAAGAAAACCTGGAACATCAACAAACGTTACCAAAGGAATATTAAAAGCATCACAAAATCTGACAAATCGCGCTCCTTTAACGGATGAGTTTATATCCAGAACACCAGCCAGATTAGAAGGCTGATTGGCTACTATTCCTACCGGTTTACCACCGAAACGGGCAAACCCGATGATGATATTTTGTGCATAATACGGCATTACCTCAAAGAAATTATGTTCATCCACAACTGTGGAGATAATATCTTTCATATCGTAAGGTTTGTTCGGATCGTCAGGAACAATTGTTTGAAGTTTTTCATCTTCGCGATGAATATCATCGGTACAGGGTTTCACAGGAGGATCTTCCATATTGTTTGAAGGCAGAAAACTCAGCAATTCACGAAGCATCATCATTGCCTGCTCATCGTTTTCAGCAAGAAAATGTGCAACTCCACTCTTTGTATTATGTGTCATTGCACCTCCCAGTTCTTCTTTGCTTACCTCCTCATGTGTAACCGTTTTAATTACTTCAGGTCCGGTAACAAACATATAACTGGTATCTTTTACCATCATAATAAAATCCGTAATGGCCGGGGAATATACAGCGCCTCCGGCACAAGGGCCTAACACGGCTGATATTTGTGGAATTACACCAGAAACGATGGTATTCCTGTAAAAAATATCAGCATAACCTGCCAGGCTTTCAACCCCTTCCTGAATACGGGCACCTCCTGAGTCGTTGAGCCCAACGACCGGTGCTCCCATTTTAAGGGCAAGATCCATAATCTTCGTTATTTTATCCGCATTGGCTCTGCTCAAGGTACCACCAAATACAGTAAAATCCTGGGCAAAAACGTAAACCAGCCGGCCATCGATTTTCCCGTAACCTGCAACTACACCATCGCCGAGAATTTTATTCTTATCAATTCCGAAATCGGTTGCCCTGTGTGTTACAAATTTATCAACCTCTACAAAAGTATTTCTATCAAGCAAATCGTGAATTCTTTCTCTGGCAGTTTTTCTTCCTGCATTATGTTGCCTGTCAATTCTCTCTTTGCCACCGCCCAACTCAGCCAGACGGTTACGTTCTTCAAACTGTTTGAATTTTTCCTCTAATGACATATGGTTTAATTGATATAATTATTCAACAATAATAAGGGGCTGATTTCCGTCAATCGTGTCTCCTTCTTTAACCAAAATTTCTTTCACAGTACGGTCTTTCTTAACTTTATATTCGCTTTCCATTTTCATGGCAGAAACGATGATGACTGTGTCTCCGGCAAGCACTTTATCTCCTTCTTTTACCAGAATTCTTACAACTTTACCCGGCATGGGTGAAGACACAACTGAACCAGTATCTAATTCATCATGTTTACGGCTTTTCAGGTATTTGGCCTCGGCATCCAGAACATCTACTTCATAGGAATTGTATAAAGTGTTAATTCTGTAGGTTTTGGGCTCCTTTCCTGCTGCCAGTTCCACATTATAGGATTTGTTTTTATACAAAATAGAATAAACTCCTTCTTCCACCATTACCAAATCCACATCGTATACCTTTCCATCGATGGAAACTTTATGAAAATTTCCTTCTTTA
Source organism: Bacteroidales bacterium (assembly GCA_020438135.1). Lineage (GTDB taxonomy): Bacteria > Bacteroidota > Bacteroidia > Bacteroidales > JAADJA01 > JAADJA01. Next base: position 9,357 of record JAGQVF010000154.1, read on the forward strand.
CCTAAAAGCTCTACACTTACCGACTGACCGTCAATATTTATTTCCAGTGCCATACAATTCTGATTTTAAAATCTCACCATGTTTTTACGCCGGTTGTTCAGTTTCCAGCTACTGTTGCTATTTTGATTATCTGACTTTGGAGCAACTTTCGAAAGTTTCTGTTCATAATCAACAAAAGCAGCGATAATAGCCATGGCTTTACAATCCCCTTTGCACTTATCGCCCTGATTAAGAATTTTCCTGTTTTTTTCGATAAAATGTGTATTGTAATTTCCATCAACAAAGTCAGGAACACTCATGATCCTTTCAAGAAATTTAATGGAAGTTTTAACCCCGGTAATTTTGTAGGAGAACAAGGATCGACGCATCCGGGCAATTGCTTCCTCCCTGGTTTTTCCCCAAACTATCAATTTCGAAATAAGCGGATCGTAATAATGGGGTATTTCGTATCCTTCATACACATACCCATCATGTCTTACTCCAAAACCAAGCGGTTCTGTAATGTGCAGTATTTTCCCGGGACTGGGTATGAAATTGTTATCAGGATCTTCAGCATATATACGGCATTCAATTGCATGTCCGTTTTGCGATAAATCTTCCTGTTTGTAGGTTAATTCTAAACCATTGGCAATATTGATCTGCTCTTTAACCAAATCGATCCCAACGACCCGTTCAGTAATGGGATGCTCAACCTGTAGCCTGGTATTCATTTCAAGGAAATAATAGTTGAGGTTGTCATCCACAATAAATTCAATTGTTCCGGCTCCTTCATATTTGGCCGCTTTGGCAACAGCCACTGCATGGTTTCCCATCTCATTTCTCACTTCAGGGGTCATCAGCGGACTTGGTGTTTCTTCTATTACCTTTTGATGCCTGCGCTGAACGCTGCATTCTCTTTCGAATAAATGGATTACGTTTCCAAATTTGTCGGCCAACACCTGGAATTCGATGTGATGGGGAGATGAAATGTATTTTTCAATATATACTGCATCATTCCCAAAGGCTGCCTTTGCTTCTGATTTGGCCGCGCGAATCGAGGGGATGATTTCCTTTTCTGCATTTACCAGCCGCATCCCTTTTCCACCGCCACCTGCTGAAGCTTTGATCATCACGGGCAGTCCAATTTCATTGATTTTGGTTACCGCATCTTCCTCTTTTTCAATTGGATCCATAGTTCCGGGGACTACAGGAACACCGGCTTTTATAATGGTTTTACGGGCTGTGATTTTATCACCCATTTGCGAAATGGAATCAGCCGAGGGTCCGATAAATGTAATTCCTTCTTTTTTACACCGATCTGAAAATTCAGCATTTTCAGATAAAAAACCATATCCGGGGTGTATAGCATCTGCATTGGTTTGCTTCGCAGCTTCGATGATTTTATCGATATTCAGGTAACTATCTGATGATAGCGGTGGACCGATGTGGACGGCCTCATCTGAATACCTGACATGCATTGAGGTTCTGTCTGCATCTGAAAAAACAGCTACGGTTTTTATTCCCATTTCCCTGCATGTTCGCATTACCCGCACTGCGATTTCACCCCTGTTCGCCACAAGTATTTTTTTTATCATATAAATATCAGTGCTGTTTTGTTATGACCTTTAACATTTCCGGAAATCAACAAATGTTTAATTTGTTTCTTATTTAGAATCTGTAAAAGTAAGTAATATTTTTTTACAAATGTCCCGGAAGTTATCCACAGCGGAATAAACAATGAATATGTACCAAACTTATTCTCTGCACAAAACAAAAAAACCTCCTGAATGCGGAGGTTTTTGTAAATAGCTTATGTACAGTATTAACCATTCATTGAGATAAGGAATTCCTCGTTGGTATCCGTAAATCTCATTTTGTCTTTCAGGAATTCCATTGCTTCAAGCGGATTCATATCGGCAAGATGATTTCTCAGAATCCAGATTCGCTGAAGTTGTTCTTTATCAATCAGCAGATCTTCACGACGGGTGCTGGATGCTACAATATCAATTGCTGGATAAATCCGTTTGTTGGATAAGCGACGATCGAGCTGCAACTCCATGTTGCCTGTACCTTTAAACTCTTCGAAGATCACCTCATCCATTTTACTACCTGTTTCGATCAGTGCTGTTGCAATGATGGTTAACGAACCGCCATTTTCGATTTGTCGGGCTGCTCCAAAAAACCTTTTTGGTTTTTGTAAGGCATTTGCTTCAACACCACCCGACAACACTTTACCTGAGGCTGGAGCCACGGTGTTGTATGCACGGGCCAACCGGGTTATTGAGTCGAGCAAAATAACAACATCATGCCCACATTCAGTCATCCTTTTGGCTTTTTCAAGCACAAGGTTTGATATTTTAACATGGCGATCGGCAGGCTCATCAAAAGTCGAAGCAATCACTTCAGCCTTTACGCTTCTTTCCATATCGGTTACCTCCTCTGGCCGCTCATCGATCAGCAATACGATCAGATAAACTTCCGGATGATTTGCTGCAATTGCATTGGCAACTTCTTTAAGCAAAACGGTTTTACCTGTTTTGGGCTGAGCAACGATCAAACCCCTTTGCCCTTTACCGATAGGGCTAAACATATCTATAATCCTGGTTGAAATAGTAGAATCATGATGACCGGTAAGCCTGAATTTAACCTCAGGAAACAGCGGGGTTAAAAAGTCGAAAGGTATCCGGTCGCGAACTTCAGCAGGAATCCGGCCGTTGATCATTTCAACTTTGATAAGTGGAAAATATTTTTCCCCGTTTTTAGGGGGTCTGATACTACCTCTTACTGTGTCACCTGTTTTTAAACCGAATAATTTGATCTGTGATTGCGATACATATATATCATCCGGTGAATTTAAATAATTATAGTCAGAAGATCTCAGGAATCCATAACCATCCTGCATGATCTCCAAAACCCCTTCGCTCGAAACCAATCCTTCGAACTCAAATGAAAACTCGTCTTTTTTCTTGTTATCCTGCCCTTTGGGTTTTTGCTCTCTTTCAGGATGTTTGTAGGGTTTTGGTTCCTCCACATTTTTTCTTTCCGAAGGCTCATTGGATGTATCATCTGATGCAGAAAAACTTTCACCTTCCAGTTTTTCAAAAGAGGGAGCTGATGTTGCCGGATCCTTTTCTACTTCTCTAACTTTCTCTTCTTCCTCTTCATCAGGTTCCTCCCTTACAGCAGGCTTACCATGATCGGTTGAAGCTACTTTCTCAAGGCTGTCTTTTCTGACTCTTTTTCTTTTACCTTTAGATTTTTTCTCTTTGCTTTCCTTCTGAACTTCATCTGCCGATGGATTCAGGGCCTGGTGATCAAGAATTTTATAGATAAGATCTTGTTTTTTCAGGCCTTCGTACTTGTCAATGTTCAATTCTTTTGCGATTTCTTTTAATTCAGCAACCAACTTACCGTTGAGCTCAATAATATCATACATGGAAATAAAATTTAATTTGAATTACAATAATATAAGCTGTAAAACTTATGCGATTTGCTTTTAATGTTTTAGGGAAAAATTTCAAAGACTTAAATCACCCCTGCATTCATTCTATCTATCTACTCCTAATAAATCAATATTTCAACCAAAAAGCGAATTTGTAGTGTAAACTCTCAGGGAAATAAGAACGATGCAAATATATAAAATATTTAGTAAAACAAATTTTTTACCAAGAATTTTCATTTTTTGCTTCTATTGATCTTTCGTCCGTTTTATTTACTGATTTACAATGATATATATCAATTGCAACAAGCACAGCTATAAACCCCCAAACTGGTACTGAGGCTTTGTCAGAATCCAGGAAATTATTCAAAAAGCCATGGATGTAATAGGTGATCAGACCAAGTGTAACTGACAATGTAAGAATTTTAAGCTCACGTTCTTTACATCGTTTGTAAATTTTTAATCCGAGGTAAACTGAATAACTAAAAATAGAAAGGATGATTAACATTCCAAATATTCCGGTTTCACTCAGCGGACCGATGTATTCACTGTGGGCATTACCGAGATCGCCTGCATTCGTACTGATAATAGTTTTTTCCTTGCTACGTTGAAAAGGAGCATATAAAAACTGGTAAGTACCTGGTCCCCACCCCCAAAAGGGTCGTTCGTTAAACATCCGCAATGCAGATTGCCACCGGTTTATTCTTTCAAGGTTTGATGCGTCGGACGAAATATTGGTGATTGACCTTACATGTTCCACAAAGTTTGAGGAAGAATCCTGCTCATTCTTTTCCAGTCTGTCGAGTATCTGGTGTTGAAAAGTAAAAAACAAAACCAAAACTGTTACGCCAAATGCCATTACCCATCTGAACTTTATTTTTAATAACACTAAAAACAAAATAACTACAGCAATCGCAGTACTTAACCATGCCGCCCGACTATAGGAAAGAATTATTGCCAAAATAAAAAATGCAAATACAGAAAATGAAATAATCCGTATAGATTTGTTGTTGCTCTTGTCTATTGCAAAACCAAACATCAGGGGCAAATACATCGCCAATATGGCACCATAGGCCGTATGATCATTATAAAACGGATCCATCACCCAATGTCCTTCATCTTCGCCAAGTCCGTATGAAATATGCCTTGTGATGGTATAAATCACGACAACGACCAGTGCTATGGTATAAAGCCAAATAAATTGTTTAACGGTTTTTTTGTTTTTAAACATCAGTATGATAAAAAAATAAAATGGTACCACAAACCATAATCGCGAAAGCAGATATTTAAATGAAACAACCGGTAGTTCACTGGTGATGCTTGTTAATAATAGCCAGAAAAAGGATAAAAAGATCAATATGGAAACAGGATGTTTGATGATCTTAAAGTCATACCTCCCATCGTAAAGAAGTTTGATAATAAAAAAAACCAGCACCCCGAACATCAGTGGTTCTGTTGGCATCGAAACTGCAAAACCAAGTTCGGAATCACGCAGATTAACAGCCAGAGGGGTCAATAAGGTGATCAAAAGCACAATTTTATCGAGTGCCACAAAATACACCAGAAGGATGACTAAAAGAAGCGGTAACAATGATCCCCACATTTTCTGATTGACGATCAGATAAGTGTTGGCAGCAATGAATAAAATGCTAACCAGGTAGATCCATATTAATTTGCTCTTTTCAGTCAAAATACCAGAAACGATTTTATCTATTTACCTTTTTCAACCAGTTTGCGGTTTTCGATCACCAGGATGGCAATATATGCGATAAAAAATGATGCAATTGCAGCTATCACTACAATCAACCATCTGATCGGGTAAGCTTTTTTATCAGCAGGATATGGTTTTGTGATCATATTGACATAAGTGAAATTCCTGTCAAAATCCATATAGGCACGTTCGTATTCATCCTTTAAGTCAACATATTTTTGTGTTTCGTTTTCAAGAATATTCTGCAATGCCAGTAACTCTGCTCCCTTATTTTCGAGATTTTTCTTCAATTCACTTACTTCTTTATCACGCACGCCGGCACCTGAACCGTCAACTGTTTTCAGGTATCCTTTGGTGGCTTCTTCGGCCTGAGATGAAAAATCAGTAAGTCCGTAAGTTTGACCAAGTTCAGTCAACCTCTGGTTAATGCTATCAAGATAAAATTGTTTTTTAGTCAGTGCACGTTTGTACATTTCCACAACTTCCCAGAATTTATCTTCATGCAGGTTTCTGATTTTTTTATTGTATAGCCTGACAATCTCCCAAACGATCTGGCTGGCTATTTTGGCGTCCTTGTCGCGCACTTCGATCCTTACACCTTCATAGGGAGTTTTACTGATCGATACATTTTGAGAATATTCCCACATCATGGTAGATTGAAAATACTCGTAAGTACTATCTATTTCATAATGTTTAGCCAGGTTAAAGTTTTTTATAACGCTGTCTGCAATGTCCCTTGATTGCAAAATCTGCAACATTTGTTCTGTTTCATTTTCATCAGAATAGGGAGCGATATTGGCCGGATAAACTACCGCAAAAGATTCAAATTTCGGAGTTATAAAAGCCGGTCCTGAAAATATCGCAGAAAGGATTACGGCAATAACAACGATAACCCCGAGGTGATATTTGTACCTCAGAAAAAGTTGCAGCAGGTTTATTTGATAAAATTGACTCTCCATGTTGATCTTTATTCTTAAAAGCGATTTGCCCTGTTGATATTGAAATTTGTCTCCAACTGTGTTTGTATTTGATGTAACAGGCTGCACCTGTTTATTTTTTTCACTAACTTGCCTGTTCTCTGCCTTTTGTTCTTTCTTCCGGGTAAACCAGTTTTCTATATCCAGGAAACTCAGGTCGATCGGATCGTCTTTTTTTTTTTACTGTATCCCGAAAGACTTTCCAAAATAATGAGAACAAGGACTGTAAGAATCAGGGTGGACAATGTAGTTACGGCTACTATAATCCATCTGATCGGATATGACTTCTTTTCAGCGGGATAAGCACTGTTTACCACAAATTTTTGCGGCAATACTTCATTGGCATCAATTTTTGCCTCCTCGTATTTAGCTTTTACTTCACTGAGTTTTTTCTTTTCAAATTCCAGTGCATCTCTTATTGATACATAGGCGCCTCCGTATTTGGCAAGTATAGCCAGTTTATCTTCCAGGGCCTTCACCCCGGCTTTGTTGCCACGTGCCAGTTCAATGGCAAGTTGCTGATTGATCATTTCTGCCTGCGATTCGTAATCAATAACACCATACGATCTCAGTTCCGTTAAAGAATCCTCCATCGCCTGCACTTCATTTTTCAGATCCAAATACTCCTCTTCCACGATCTGAAGCGCCTTTTTTGCCCGGTTTTTTTGCATTGCACTTTTGGTTGAGTCGAGCAATTCAGAAATATCGTTTGCAATATTTGCAGCTATCACCGGATCTTTATCAAGTACGGTGATTTTAACCGCCATATATTCAGTTCTCCTGAAAGAGATGTTTTTCTCGTAAGCCTTAAACAGATAGGTATTCTTGTATTCTGATCCGGGATTGATATCGTAATGCTCCATCAAATTATATTTATCAATCACCTTATCCCGGATACGGTTTGAGTTCAAAATCTGTAACATCTGTTCGGTCTGCTCTTCCTCACCAAATTGAAGTATGTCCTGCTCGGCTGAAGGATTTACCGACAACAAAGCTTTTGAAATACTACTTGAGGATACCGGATACATAATAACCGTAGACTTATATTTGGGTGTGATAAACCAGGTTGAAGAAAAAAGGATCGAAGCCGCAATGGCAATTCCGGTAATGATTAAAATGGGTTTTCGCCAACGGTATAAAAAAACGATAAAATTCGTTGATTCAGAGTCCTCCTGCATGTTAAACTTATTTATCATTTTTTCTCCCAAATTGAGCCCGCAAATTTAGAAAATTTTTATTTCGAAGAAACACAAACCTTTCATCTGGTGTATTTTTTGAAATCCATCAATGCAGCGCTCTTGCCGCAAGTTCAATTTCACTATTTTTGCTTTAAATTTCACCATCTTGAATTTCGAATTTTTTATAGCTAACAGGATACTGAAAAAAGGGAAGGCCAACTTTTCAAAACCCATTGTTCGATTGGGGATATTGAGCGTGGCATTGGGATTATCGGTCATGATTGTGTCTATTTCCATTGTTACCGGTTTTCAGCAACAAGTTCGTAACAAAGTGATCGGTTTTGGAGCGGACATCAGGATCAGCGGATTCGAAACCAGTACTTCTTACGAAGCACTGCCAATTAACATAAATCAACCCTTTTATACAGGCGATGAAAAATTTGAAGGCGTGAATCACATACAGGTTTATGCCATGAAAGCCGGTATTATTAAAACCGGTGAGCAAATCGAAGGTGTCATTTTCAAAGGGATCGCTCCCGATTTCGATTGGTCTTTTTTTACTGATAAAATGGTTGAGGGACGTCCACTCATGCTAAGCGATACAGCGACAGGTAATAATGTGCTGATTTCGAAATCGCTCGCTAACAGACTTCAACTTAATTTGGGTGACCCCTTACGCATGTATTTTTTAATCCCTGACGAAATTCAACCCAGGGGAAGAAAATTTACAATTACCGGAATCTATGAAACCGGCCTTGAAGAATTCGATAAACTATACGTTATCGGCGATATTAATCACATCAGAAAACTTAACGGTTGGTCGAATGAGCAGGTGGGAGGCTTTGAACTATTTATCGATAATTATGACAAGCTGGATGATATCGGTAAAGAAGTGTATTCGATGATTGGATACGACCTGAAATCGGAAACCATAAAAGACATATATCCGCAGATTTTCGAGTGGCTATCCTTGCATGATATGAATGTGATCATTTTAATTGCACTGATGATCATGGTGGCTGGAATTACCATGATCTCCACCCTGCTGATCCTCATCCTTGAAAAAACAAACATGATCGGCACCCTGAAGGCTTTGGGAGCCCGAAACCGCAGCATCCGTCAGATCTTTCTGTTAAATGCAGTGTACATTATCGGCAAAGGAATGTTGTGGGGTAACGCAATTGCATTGGGATTATCTCTTTTACAGCTTCAATTCGGGTTCTTTAAACTGGATCAGGAATCGTACTATGTTTCAGAAGTACCTATCAATCTGAACATTTGGTATTACCTGGCAACCAATATCGGCACCTTGGTTATATGCACCCTGATGCTAATTATTCCGACTTACATTGTTACACGCATCAGCCCGGTAAAGGCAATCAGGTATGCATAATTTTTTTCAGGAATTGATTGTAAGTTACCCGCGGATTATTCTACTGAAAAAAACTCAATGATTTTTACAAACAACCATTTACCCATTTATCCATTCAACACTTCAACCATCTACCAATCTACTCCCGACATCTCCTCAACAATCTGAACCCATACCGGTAAATGATCGCTAAATCCACCCTGGTATTTAAATCCATAATATGTACGGAAAGGTTTTAATCCCATATATGTTTCATCCTCTATCAATAAATATGCAGGTTTGTAAATGTATGCTTTTGCGGGTGAAACACTTAAACCTGAATCAGCCTTCAACAATGACTGCGAAACAATCACCTGGTCAAACACATCCCAGCTTTCACGGTATTTTAATGTTCCGGAAGTTGAAGAATCCACGTAAGGGAACATCAGATTAATAAGGCAACCTCTTTCAGCATCAGCACAGGATAACCGTGTTTGCAAAATTTCAGAGATACTCGCATCTTTTGGACCGTCGTTAAAATCACCCATGATCATAATTTTACAATTCTTACTGCTCATTAAAAGCGAATCCACATGCCGGCGGAGAATTGTTGCCGCAAATTGCCTCTTTTTCTCGGTTTCAAGATACCCTCCATACCTTGAAGGCCAGTGGTTTATAAATAAATGCAGGGAATCATTACTGTAAAACCTGCCCTTTACATACAAAATATCACGGGTACGGGAGTCAGGATCAAATGGAAAACGAACAGGTATTGTCAAAAATGTATCCGGGTGAAAAACATCCTTTCGGTATAAACATGCCACATCGATTCCCCGCCAATCAGGAGATTCCCGGTGCAGAATTCGATATCCGAACTTCTTTAAAGGCGTTTCATAAACGAGTTGATTTAACACAAATCGATTTTCAATTTCACATAGTCCAACAACCGCAGGGGCCTGCCACTCCCCCACCCCAATAATCACTTTGGCTATATTGTTCAACTTTTTGTAAAACCTGAAATTGTCCCACTTGCGATCGCCATCCGGCAAAAATTCTTCGTCCCTCGATAATGTGTCATCCTTTGTATCAAATAGATTTTCACAATTGTAAAACATGATCCTGAATGTATCGTCCTGCCCTTTGATTGTTAAAGTGACAAATACAATAAAAACAGCGATATAGCAAGCCTTATGTTTCTGAGTTATTGATATTAGGGTTCCAGGCATCACGATTTAAAAGTAAGCAATTTTTTTCTGATTCCGATTTGGTAGTCATTTTTAAATATCTACTTTTGGCTGTTAATTAAAAAACACAGCGATTCAATCGATATGCAGAAATCATTCAATGCTTCTGATAATTACGAAAAAACAAAGGAAGCCATCGGGTATGTCGCCCGCAAAAATGCTACCCAGCAGGATTACGACCGGATCGGGTTTATGTCGGGACTGGAGGTTCACCAGCAACTGAAAACAAAACACAAACTATTTTGTAAATGCCCGGCCGGCATCTTTCAAAAACCGGAGGACTACGATGCAGAAGTGATCCGTCACATGCGGCCTACACTCAGTGAGCTGGGTGAATACGACGGCACCGCTTTGATGGAATTCAAAACCCGCAAGAAGATCGTGTATCACCTCGCCAATGAAACGGCCTGTACCTATGAGGTAGACGACACACCTCCTTTCCATATCGATCATGAAGCGCTGGATATCGCCATTAGAATTTCACTCCTTTCCAAACTCAATATCGTGGGAGAAGTGCACATCACCCGTAAACAAT
>JAGQVF010000155.1 GCA_020438135.1 Bacteroidales bacterium
AGTCACTTTAGTCACTCTAAATTCTAGTCACTTAAGTCATTCCAAACTCTAGTCACTTGAATCACTTTCGTCACCGGCCAGCCATTTTTTGAAATCTCCCGAACGTTCGGTGCTGGCGATGGTATCGATCTCGCAGGGTGGGTCGAGTTCGATCTTTACCCTCGATTTCGAATAGGTGTACATCTCCTTGATCGCTTTGATGCTGATGATGAACTGCCGGTTGATCCGGTAATAGACCGAAGGATCGAGTTTGTCTTCCAGCTTGTCGAGGCTCAGATCGAGGGGAAAGGTGCTGTTTTCGAAGGTGCGGAAAAAGTTATTGCCGCTGTCGGTATAAAAATAGGCGATGTCGTTCACATCAACCGCTTTGATCTTCTGCCCATAGCGCACCACAAACCGTTTTTGGTATGCTTTGTTTCTGATCTTTTCGGCCAGTGCTTCATAATCGATGTGTTGCGGTTTCTGACTGTGCAGCCTTTTGAATTTGTTCAGACTTTCGGCCAACACCTCTTTTTTTACCGGTTTCAGAATGTAGTCGATGCTGTTTACCCTGAATGCATCAATGGCATATTGATCGTAGGCAGTGATGAAGATCACCGGGGCATCGACACGAACCTGCCTGAAAATCTCAAAACAAGAGCCATCGGCCAGGTGGATATCCTGAAACACCAGGTCGGGGTGGGTATTGGTTTTGTACCAGCTTACGGCTGCATCGATGCTGTCGTGAATGTCGATGACCCGGATGGCCGGATCGATGTCGAGCAGCAGCTTCTCCAGCCGGCGTGCGGTTGCTTCCTCGTCTTCAATGATCAATACTTTCATAGTTGTTCAAAAATTATCGGGACACCCACCGAAAAAGTGTTTTCGTCTTTTTCGATCCTGATCTCCCTGTCGGTGAGTATCCGGTATCGGTTTGCAATGTTTTCGATGCCGATGCCGGTGGATGACATCACCTCTTTTTTTAATTGCAGTGAATTGGTTACAAATATAAAACCTTTCGATATATCAGAATAGATTCGGATGTGCAACGGGTTAACTTTCGACACTACATTGTGTTTGATAGCATTTTCAATAAGCAGTTGCAGCGTAAGCGGCGGAATTTTGATCCGGTCGGGAAATTCCGGTTTTTCGATGTCGATCACCAGGTTGTTTCCAAATCTTTTTTTCTGAAGACTGAGATAATTGTTTACGATCTTGAGCTCTTTTGTAAGGGGTATCACATCCAGATCTTTGTATTCCAACACATTCCTGAACAAAGCCGACAGCTCTTCCACATATACAAGGGCTTCTTCGGTATCGGTTTCGATCAGTGCCATCAACGTACTGAAACTGTTGAACAGGAAATGCGGATTGATCTGGCTTTTGAGATTTTCGAACTGGAATTTGATCTTTTCGCGGATCACCTCTTGTTTCCGGCTGATGGCTCTTTCGCGAAGCCTGATGATGATAAAGATGACAATGATCAGCACAGCGACGATCAGGGCATAAAACCAAACGGTTTGCCAGTACGGTTTTTCGATGGTAAACGACCAGGCAATTTCATCGGCATGCTTAAAATCGTTATACAAACCCGATTTTACCCTGAACGTGTAAGTTCCCGGAAGCAGATTGCTGTAGATCATTGTATTGTTTCGGGTTTTCATCCAGTCGAGATCGTGCCCTTCGAGTTTGATCCTGTAAAACACCTTTTCGGGGAACTGATACCAGATGCCTGTATAACCGAAAGCAAAATGATTTTGGGTATGCCCGAAAACTGAATCGGATTGGGTATCGATTTCTTCGAGGTAAACCGAAACGTTGTTGATCCGGGTGACAGGTTTTTGGCGAAAAGTATGACTGTGCCCGTTGTATTTAATAATGCCGTCAGAAGTCCCGATCCACACATTGCCCTTTGCGTCTTCGGCAAGGGTGTTAAGATCGGAATGTATATCGGCCAGTCCGGCATTCTCTTCAAAATGGATTATATCGCCACTACCGGTTTGCATCACATCGATGCCTCCATCGTAGGCCATTACCATCTCACCGAAGCGGTTGATCAAAATACCTGAAAAAGATAGTTTCCCATGATCGGGATCGCTGTAGCAAAGCGTGGTTGTGTCGCCATCGTAACAATAAATCCCCTCGCGTGAAACATTCATCCACACCTGTCCTCTGTTACAAACAGAAACGGAGTAAACCACTTTGTTGCTGAATTCGCCATCCGGGTGAAGATTTCTGAACGATCCGTTTTCATATACAATCACACCGCTTCCATCCGTAGCAAACCAAACCTGGTTGTTTTTACCGATGTGCAGGTCGTAAATAAAATTGTTGCTGAGGCCCTCTTTTTTTCCAAAATTTTCGAAATGGGGAATAAATTGTGGATTTTTTAGATTATCCGAAATGAGCACCCTGGAAGCACCACCCAAAGTGGCAAACCATAACTCGTCGGTTGTACCTTTTATCGCCAGCACATTCCCGTTAACGAGACCGTTTTCTTCAGTGATCCGGATACTTTTGCCGGTTTCAGGATCGAGCCTGAGCAATCCCTGCCCGAAGGTTCCGATCCAAAGAAAACCAAAGGGATCGCGATGGAGGCTCATGATCTTCTGGCGGCTGAGATCAAGACCGGTATTAAACTTTGTTATGTGATCGGGCCTGTTGCTGAAAAAGCGGAAAACACCACGGTCGTTGGCAAACCATACAGATCCGTCATCACAGGTGATGAGTGCGTGTATGTTGTCGGTGGGATAGGTTCCTGCTTTTCGGATGAAGGTAAGTTTGTTTCCGGAAGAAAGGGTGATGTCGGTGCCCGAAACCAGCCAGGCATTACCTTCATCATCCTGCATCATTTTTCTGATCCTGGAAAGGTTGATTTCTTCCTGACTTTCGTATCGGTTCACCTCTCCGCTATTGAATATATATTCGATCAATCCTTTGCCGTTGGTGGCAATCCAGAGCCTGTCGGAAAGAGCCAGAATATCGTTTACGGTTCCGTAGGGCCAGTCCCGGAAAACTTCAGGAGTTTCAATTTTGCCGGTTTCGGTGTTATAGCGGCACACCCCGAATTCGTGCATACCTATCCAGATGTTGCCTGTTTGGTCTTTTTCGAGGCTGCGAATGATAAAGTCAGGCAATCCGTCATCAACGGTTATATGTGTAATGTCAAACCTGGTTGAATCAACATCGAGCAGGTTGATGCCATTATCGGTGCCTACCCAAATCCGTCCTTTTTCATCTTTTACGAACGAATAGATATAGTTGTCGGAGAGGTGGGGGCCATTACCCATTTTAACCAGGCGAAGATCGTCGGTATAATAGATGCCATCGCCGTAGGTTCCAAACCAGGTGCGGTGGTTATTGCCTGTGATGATGTCGGTAATCCTTCTGTCGGGCAGGCTGTCGGCTGTAACCGGTTCGGGAATGTATTGACCTGATAATCGAAGCACATTTCCGTTGTCGAGGCCCACCCAAATGTGGTTGTTATCCCCTTCACCAATGGCTGATACTCCGACTTTCAGCAAACCGTCAGGGTCGGGAAGCTGTTCGAAACTGATGCCGTCAAACCTGTATAATCCACCGGTGGTGCCGATCCAGACGTATCCGGCATGGTCCTGGAAAAGGGTATTGATCTGCTGACCGGTGAAATTGCCTGTGGCAGGTACCTGCCTGAACCAGGGCTCCTGGGCACGGGTTGATTGATTTATGATGCCGGGGCAAACCAACAGGATCAGCAGTATCAGAATGATGTAGATCTTTCGGGTCATACACGCAGGTTACTCTTTTGTTAATCCGGCTTTTATATCTACCTGAATCTCCTCTGCAATTTTCTGGTAAACAAGCTGAGGAATGGTGATGTTGTGATCGGCAAGCGGTACGATAAAACGGGATGATACCACAATCGTATCGCCTGCAATCTTCAGGGTACATTTGATGATGCGCTCCTGTTTTACCCCATGAATATCGAGCAGACCTTTAGCCCGCACGGTTTGTTCACCGGGGTTTTCCGGATCAACCGTTTCGATGATCTTACCCGAAAACCGGGCGAAGGGATATTGTTCGGTCTCCATGTAGTTTTCGTAAAAATGTTCCTGCTGCAGAGGAGAGTTAAATCCTTTGAGTGTATTCACCTCAAGCTGGAAGGCGAATGTTCGTTTGTCGATATCTACCAGGCCTTGCAGCGAACTTGATTCGGCGGTAATAAATTCAAGGGGAGCATCGGAAACAAATTTGATAAATCCGTTTTCAGTTTTATAAAGCGCCTGTTGCGTTCTGGCCTGAAAAAAGGTCAGCAACAGCACCATTGCTAACAGTAAAAATCTCTGTAATGGGAACATACCGAATAAACAACGTTATAAGAGTAAGGTTTAATAAAGGATTATGGGTTGTCGTAATCGACCTCTTTCTGAAGGTTTCCGTCCAAGTCCCAAAACTTCCAGATGCCTGTCCGCTCATTGTTTTTAACCTCACCTTCATAATACTTTTGACCGTTGGGATGCCAAACCGTTTTTAGTCCGTTTTCTTTGCCATCCTTAAAGTGTCCGCGGCTCCAGAGTTTGCCGTCTGCAAACCAGGCGTTCCATTCACCGTCGCGCACTCCGTTTTTGAAGGTTCCTTCAATTCTTTTCTGCCCGTTTTCGTGGTATTCAATTTTACGCAGCAGCACTTTTTTATCCTCCGTCTTGTAATATTTAACCACTTGTGGCGTGCCGTCGGGATGGGTCAGTTCTACATATTCATATGGATCGGAAGTGCAGGACCACAGTCCGAAAACCAGCAACAGCAATAAGATTTTTCTCATCATATTATCTTTGAAACAAAAGCCTTTGGCCTTTAACCTGTTCGTTAAATTGTCCGTTTTGATACACAAGATTTCCGTTCACAAAGGTATGGGTTATCGACGAATGAAAGGTATGTCCTTCAAAAGGCGACCAACCGCATTTATATAACAATGAATCACGGGTAACTTCTGAAGGTTTATCCGGATCGATCAACACCAGGTCGGCATGGTATCCTTTGCGGATAAACCCTCTTTTTTGAACCTGGAAACAGATGGCCGGAGCGTGACACATTTTTTCAACGATCCGCTCGAGGGTGATTTTCCGCTGGTGGTAAAAATCGAGCATGGCAGGCAGGGCATGTTGTACAAGTGGCCCTCCCGAGGGTGCTTTCAGGTAAGGATTGTCTTTTTCGTCAAGGGTGTGCGGCGCATGGTCTGTGGCTATCACATCCAGCTTGTTATCAAGCATTGCATTAAAAAGTGCATCGCGGTCTTCTTTGGTTTTAACAGCCGGATTCCATTTGATCAGTGTTCCTTTTTCGGCATAATCCGAGTTGCTGAACCACAGGTGATGGATGCAAACTTCGGCTGTTATTTTTTTCCTGGAAAGGGGAATGGTATTGTCGAAGAGCTCCAGTTCGCGTGCCGTTGAGAGATGCAGGATATGCAGCCTGGTGTTGTAGAGTTTGGCCAGCCCCACAGCCAGTTTAGAGCTTTTATAACAGGCTTTGTCGCTTCGGATCAGGGGATGTGCCTCGATGGGAATCCGGTTGCCGTATTTCTCTTTGAAAAGTTCTGTATTATCGCGTATGGTTTGTTCGTCTTCGCAATGGACCGCAATCAGCATTTTGCTTTTGGAGAAGATCGCATTCAGGGTGTTAACATTATCCACCAGCATGTTTCCTGTTGAAGCCCCCATAAATATTTTAATCCCACAAACGGTTGCCGGATCTGTTTTAAGGATCTCCTCCAGATTGTTGTTGGTAGTGCCCATGTAAAAAGAGTAATTGGCCAGGGATTTTTCGGCTGCGATCTTGTATTTTTCTTCGAGCAGCTCTTGTGTGACGGCCTGGGGAATGGTGTTGGGCATTTCCATAAAAGAGGTGATGCCTCCGGCAATGGCTGCTTTGCTTTCGGTATAAATTTCGGCTTTGTGGGTCAAACCCGGTTCGCGGAAATGGACCTGGTCGTCGATCACACCCGGGATCAGGATTTTTCCATCGGCATCAATGGTTTCGGAATTGTCATCCGGTGTTGGATTTTCACCGGGAGGATGAGGAAGAATGTTGTAAATGAGTCCGTCTTTTACCTGCACACTGCCATGGAAGATTTTCCCTTCATTGACAATGCGGGCGTTGTGTATGTTTAGCGTTCCGTTCATGGGAATAAGGTATGAAGCGTGAAGTAGAATTTTTGCGAATTTACAAAAAATAGAGGTGCGGCTATTTTGCAGGTTTAATTTTATTGCGCATGCTTCGCCACCTGAGTTCCATCACACCAAATATAGCCTCTTTGAAAATGCTTTTGTTCATTTTTGATTCGCCCTGTGTTCTGTCGGTAAAGATGATATCGACCTCCCGGATGTTAAAACCGAGTTTCCAGGCTGTAAATTTCATCTCGATCTGGAAAGCATAGCCTGTAAATTTGATCTTATCGAGGTTGATGGTTTGCAACACTTTCCTCCGGTAACACTTAAAACCTGCTGTGGTGTCCTGCACATTCATGCGGGTGATAAAGCGAACATATACCGAAGCGAAATACGACATCAGTATCCGTCCCATGGGCCAGTTAACCACATTTACTCCTTTGATGTAACGCGATCCGATTGCCACATCGGCTCCATCATCCATGCAGGCTTTATACAAGCGAATCAGGTCGTCAGGGTTGTGCGAAAAATCGGCATCCATTTCAAAAATGAATTCGTAACCGTGTTGCAAAGCCCACTTAAATCCATGGATATAGGCAGTTCCGAGTCCCAGTTTGCCCTTTCGTTCTTCAATGAACAACTGATCGGGAAATTCTTTCATCAACCGTTTAACAATATCTGCTGTTCCATCGGGTGAATTATCCTCGACTACCAGGATGTGAAATACTTTGTTGAGTGAAAATACTTTACGGATGATCCGTTCAATGTTTTCCTTCTCTTTGTAGGTAGGTATGATGACTAAACTATCTGAGGTCACTGCTGTTCATTTATGG
Organism: Bacteroidales bacterium; assembly: GCA_020438135.1. Classification (GTDB taxonomy): domain Bacteria; phylum Bacteroidota; class Bacteroidia; order Bacteroidales; family JAADJA01; genus JAADJA01. The sequence goes on from JAGQVF010000155.1 coordinate 6,959, forward strand.
TAGACGCATTTTAGGAACATCTTTAACGGTGCAAAAGTCGATAAAATTGTTGATATGTACAATAGCACGCAAAAGGATTGTAAACTTCGCAGGGATGTTGATGGATATGGTTATTTTTGCGAAGTTTTTATGAAATGTTGGAATAGGGGAATGAATGACATTTTTTTCAAAAAAATTATACTCAAAAAATAAATGACAAATAGATTACAAAATACAATGATTAAAAAACTCAGACAGGAGAGTGGCTCCGGCTGCATTTCACATTTTAATAAGTCAAGTCATTATTCTAAATCTATTAATTTTAGTCAATTTAGTCAATCAAGTCAATAATCCCGGTAAATAGCGTATGAAAACACTAATAGAGTTTATCAATGAAAAACAAGCCGATTTTCCTTTTGCCACGGGGGAGTTAACGCGCTTATTGAATGATATAGGAATTGCAGCGAAAATTGTTAACCGTGAGATAAACAAAGCCGGACTGGCGGATATCCTCGGATTTGAAGGTTCGACAAACGTGCAGGGTGAAGATCAAAAAAAGCTGGATGTGTTTGCCAATGATCAGTTCATCAAAGCCCTGAAAAATGGCGGGCAATGTTGTGCCATTGCTTCGGAAGAAAATGATGAGCTGATCACATTCGACAGCGAACTGTCAAACAAAGGTAAATATGTGGTGGCCATGGATCCGCTTGACGGAAGTTCAAACATCGAGGTGAATGTTTCAATCGGTACGATATTTTCTGTTTACCGGAGGATCAGCGAACCCGGATCATGCGGAACCAATGCCGATTTGTTGCAACCCGGTACCGAAATGGTTGCAGCCGGATATGTGATCTACGGGTCCTCCACTATGCTGGTTTATTCCACAGGAAACGGAGTAAATGGGTTCACCCTCGATCCGTCGGTTGGGTTATTCCTGCTCTCGCATCCCGAAATTAAAATTCCTGAAAACGGAAGCATCTATTCGATCAATGAGGCCAACTATATCCATTTTCCTGAAGGGGTAAAAGAATATATACGGTTTTGCCAGGAAGATGATCCGGATAGCGGCAGGCCTTATACCACCAGGTATATCGGGTCGCTGGTTGCCGATTTTCACCGGAATTTATTACGCGGTGGCATTTATATGTATCCGGGAACCAAAAAACGTAAAGATGGAAAACTGAGGTTGCTCTATGAGTGTAATCCCATTGGTTTTTTGGCTGAACAAGCCGGGGGAAAAGCTTCGGACGGATTCAGACGTACCCTCGGGATCAAACCTGAATCGTTGCACCAACGTACCCCGTTTTTTGTGGGATCGTCTGAAATGGTTGAAAAAGCTGAGTACTTCATGCATTATTATTCAAAAGATTTTAAGTCCTGATCGTATTAATAATAATTACCGGTAGTGGAAGTTAAGGAGCTGACAGAAATTTATAAGGCTGATCCGGAGATCGCCCGCCTGGTGAATCACCTCGAAACTTTGTCGGCACCCAAATTCAGGTTGCAGGGGATGATCGGTTCGATGACCTCACTTGTGACATCTTCGCTGTACGACCTGCTTCCGAATAATCACATCATTGTTTTGCCTGACAAGGAATCGGCAGCCTATTTTCTGAATGACCTCGAAAGCATATTCGGTGAAAAGGATATGAACTTTCACAAGAAAAAAGTGCTCTTTTTCCCGGCATCATATAAACGGACCTATGATGTTAAAAACCAGGATAATACCAATATCCTGCTCCGCACGGAGGTGATGAAAAGGCTGAGTTCAGCCGGACGAAAAAGCATCATCGTTACCTATCCTGAAGCCCTGGCGGAGAAGGTGGTTCGCAAAGCATATCTGAGCCGGAACACGATCCGGTTAAAAAGGGGCGAACCTTCTTCGATCGATACCATTGCCGACCTGTTGATCGAAAACGACTTCGACCGTGTAGATTTTGTGTATGAACCCGGACAATTCAGCATCCGCGGAGGGATCATCGATGTGTTTTCATATACGAATGATTATCCCTACCGCATCGAGTTTTTTGGAGACGAGGTGGAATCGCTCCGTTCATTCAATCCGAACGACCAGCTTTCGATCGATAAGCTCGATCACATCACCATCGTGCCAAACCTGCAGGACCGGCAAATCATCGAAAAGAGGGTTTCCTTCCTTACCTATATTCCCGATTCATCGGTGGTGTGGTTCGAAGACCTTTCCTTTACAGTTGATCGCATTCGCTTTGAATACGAAAAAATCGGGGAATTGCCTCCTGAAGAGCCACAAAACGGTGAAGAAATTATTCCCTTCCAACCCGAAGAATTGTTTGTTGACGGAAGTGGTTTTGCCGATGAGATTGCTCAGTTTTCGGTGATTGAGTACGGGTCGCTCACCTATTTTAATTCGGATGAATCGATTCGTTTTAATGCCTTTCCTCAACCCTCCTTTAATAAAAATTTTGATATCCTGATCTCAAACCTGAACGACAATACCCGCGACGGTATTAAAAACCTGATCATTTCCGAAAATCCGAACCAGATCAAAAGGTTGTATGCCATTTTTGATGATGTGCTGGCCAACAAAGGAGAGGAGCGGCAATTTGATTTTGATACGGTGAAGATTTCTTTACACAACGGTTTTATTGATCATCAGCATAAAATCGCCTGCTACACCGATCACCAGATCTTCGAACGGTATCACAAATATCACCTGAAAGATAAGTTCAGCAGTAAGGAATCGCTCACGCTTAAAGAACTATACAACCTGCAACCCGGCGATTTTGTTACGCACATTGATCATGGCATCGGCGTTTTCGACGGGCTCGAAAAGATCAACAACGATGGCAAGATGCAGGAGGCTATCCGCCTGATCTATAAAGATGGCGACCTGCTTTATATCAGCATCCATTCGTTGCACCGCATTTCGAAATATGTAGGTAAGGAAGGAACTCAACCTTCGCTGAACCGCCTCGGATCGAATGCCTGGAGCAAACTGAAGGCAAAAACCAAAAAGCGGGTTAAAGACATTGCCAAGGAGTTGATAAAACTCTACGCCGAAAGAAAGTCTTCCGAAGGATTTGCCTTTGCACCCGACACCTACCTGCAGCACGAACTGGAAGCGTCTTTTATTTATGAAGATACGCCCGATCAGTTGAAATCGACGGTGGCAGTAAAAGAGGATATGGAGGCAGGATTCCCGATGGACCGTTTGATCTGCGGTGATGTCGGTTTCGGTAAAACAGAAGTGGCCATCAGGGCTGCTTTCAAAGCGGTAAACGACAGCAAACAGGTGGCTGTGCTTGTCCCTACAACCATTCTCGCGTTGCAGCATTATAAAACCTTCAGCGACCGGTTGGCTGAATTTCCTTGCAAGGTGGAGTATATCAACCGTTTTAAAACCGCCAAAGAACAAACCCAAACCAAACAGGAACTGAAAGAAGGAAAAATCGATATTTTGATCGGCACCCATCGCCTGATCGGGAAAGATATCGAATTTAAAGACCTCGGTTTACTGATCATCGATGAGGAACAGAAGTTCGGTGTTTCAGCCAAGGAAAAACTCAAACAGTTGCGGGTCAATGTCGATACGCTAACACTAACGGCAACGCCCATTCCACGAACCTTGCAGTTCAGTTTGATGGGTGCCCGCGACCTGTCGGTGATCAATACCCCACCGCCCAACCGGTATCCCATCCTTACAGAGATCAGACCCTTTGGCGAGGAGGTGATACGTGATGCGATCAATTATGAGATCGATCGTGGCGGACAGGTTTATTTTGTGCATAACCGGGTGCAGAACATTGGTGAGGTGGCTGATATGATCAAACGGTTTTGCCCCGATGTGAGCATTGCCATCGGTCACGGACAAATGGACGGCAAGGCGCTCGAAAAGATCATGCTCGAATTTATCGATGGGCGCTATGATGTACTGCTTGCCACCACCATCATCGAGTCGGGCCTCGACATTCCCAACGTCAATACGATCATCATCAACAATGCCCAAAACTTCGGGTTGAGCGACCTGCACCAGTTGCGCGGCAGGGTAGGGCGTTCGAACAAAAAAGCGTTTTGCTATTTGTTATCACCGCCTTTGTCGGTGCTCACGGACGAAGCCCGCAAAAGACTAAAAGCGATCGAGGAATTTTCGGAACTGGGAAGCGGGTTCAACATCGCCATGCGCGATCTTGATATTCGTGGAGCCGGAAACATCCTCGGTGCCGAACAAAGCGGATTTATTTCCGATATCGGTTTTGAGATGTACCAGAAAATCCTTGATGAGGCGCTGTTCGAATTGAAAGAGACCGAGTTTAAAGGGCTTTACAAAGAAAAACCTGAAAAAGACTTTGTCAGGGATTGCCAGATCGAAACCGACATGGCGCTGTTGATCACCGATGATTATATCACCAGCATTACCGAACGATTAAGCCTGTATAAAGAACTCGACAACATCGAGGAAGAAGAAGAACTGCAACGATTCCGGTTGAGATTGATCGACCGTTTCGGCCCGGTGCCTCCCCAAACCGAAGAACTGATCGAAACCATCAGGCTTCGCTGGCTGGCGCGCCGTTCGGGAATCGAAAAGATCTTCCTCAAAAATGAAAGAATGACCTGCTATTTTATCTCCAACCAGGAATCACTGTTTTATCAGTCGGAACTGTTTACAAAGATCCTTCGTTTTGTTCAGCAAAATCCAATGCTGTGCAGAATGAAAGAGTCGAAAGATAAATTGTCTTTAACATTTTTGAAGATCGATTCGGTGAAAAAGGCAATTGATGTCTTTAGAAAAATGATGGAGGATTAGCGGAAAATTCTGGAATTTCGAATTGCCGGCAGATTTGCTGGAACCTTTGCATTGGCAATATGTAGTATGAGCAGTTCGCCATACGGAGTTGGAGATCATTTTTTGATGATCCGTTCGTAAAGTATCCTTGCCGAATAGATGAAGATGGCAGTTATCAGAATTGCAATTAATATTTGAAGAATGCGATTGTTCCCATCGATTAAATCTACACCTTCGCTGATCAGCAATAAAATCTTCTCCTGGGGATGTATGTTTAAAAGTTCATCGCGGAGAGAAACCGCTCCAATGGAAAAAATGAAAAGTTGTATGAAATAATTTATCAGCATCTTTATTAAAACTTCGGGATATGCTGATATATTGCCTGTTGTGCGTATTTCAGGTGTTCAGGTTTTCACGATTGTTCCGTTTGCGGATTAGCAAAACACCGTCACGGACCGACAAAAGCACATTTTCGACCTGGGGATCGTTCTGAACAAAATCGTTAAACTCAACAATGCCGCGGGTCTCCTTGTCGCTTAGTTCTGCGGGATCGGTCACTTTGCCATCCCAAAGGGTATTGTCGGCAAGAATAAAACCACCCGGTTTCACTATCGGTAAAACCTGCTTATAATAATTGAGGTAATTCTCTTTGTCGGCATCGATAAATACCAGGTCGAATTCATCCGTCAACTGCGGTATAACCTGCAGGGCTTCGCCACTATGCTGGATTACCTTTTCCTGTAAACCGGCTTTTTCGATCCATGCGGCTGCAAATTCAGCAATCTCGGGGTCGGCTTCGATGGTATGCAGTTTACCGTTTGGTGTTAATCCGTCGGCCAGACAAATGGCTGAATAACCCGTAAACGTTCCGATTTCGAGTATCCGCTCAGGCCTGATCATCAAACTGATCATCTTCAAAAACTTGCCCTGAACTTTCCCGGAAAGCATCCGCGGATACATTTGTTCAAGATGTGTTTTACGGTTCAGCAGGTGCATCAGCTCTGTTTCATCGCTTGTATGCCTGTCGATGTAATCAAGAATATTTTTATCAAACATGTTGGAATATTAACTGAAGTTTAAACCATTGTAAAGGATGGCACGCATTACGTAAATGAGCCCGGCTGCAATCAGAAAATAGATCCAGCCCAACCGGACCTTCGATCTTGCTCCCGGGATTTTTACCATTTGATTTGAAGGAGTGTTGTATGAAGCCAGCATAGGTATTACCATCAGAATTGAAACACCATACAGCAGTAAAAGTTCAGGTGGGTTACGTGGATAATTGATTACAAAAAGTGCTGCATTTCCCAATATCCAGGGTATCATGATTTGGGCAAGCATAAAATAGATACGGTTTCCTTCCATGATCAGTCTGTTTGTGGTGGCCGCAAACAGGAATTGACGAGTGAGATAAAATCCTGCGATTACCAGGACGATCACAGATACCACCAAAAAAATGATCTCTTCCACATCAAAAATGTTGCTGAAGAAAATCCATTCAGTTGTGTATACAAATCCGGTACGTGTGATCACACCGCTCACATAAGCTCCAAAAAACATGGTTATTCCGTGGAATATCGACCAAACGATGAAGGTCTTGAAATTCGCAGGGAATCGTCGTGCCCATAAATATACCTGATAAAATATAAGAGAGAGCGCAAGGCTGAAAATCGGACCTGTTGCAAATATTACGATCAGGGCAAGTCTTGTATATAAGGTCGAGTAGGTGTATAGCGGCCAGAATATTCGGTACGAATACAATACTGCCGGGATATCAAAAAATCCGGCTGTTAAAATACTGATCATTTTATCAGCCAGGTTGATAAGGATAAACGAAACGAGGAACAAAACCGAAGAGTTGATGGCTGTTTTCAGTACATCATTGCGAACCTGCGTATTCCTGAGGAAAACGCCGAATCGGCCCAGTGAGTTCTGCATTCGCCTGATACGAAACCGGTATCTTTCACGGCGCAATCGCATACTTCTGTTAAAACTTTTCGAAATATTTCCTGGCAATCGGGTGATCCGTTCCTTTCGTTCGCGCCGGATATCTTCCTTGATATGTTGCCGCAAAAGTTGCTGTTGTTTGTTGAGTTGTTTCCGGGCAAAGGGATTTCTGATAAATTCAGTAAACCCTTGTTGGAATTTACGGTTTTGTTCTTTCCGCAAACGCTTGTTCATCAGTTGCTGATGTCGTTTCAGATGGGTCTTCTCTCTTTTGATGGTTTGTTTTTCACGTCGGGCAAATGCGCTTCTTCTTCTTTCATCCTGAATTTGCATCTTTTTTCTTTCCCGTTTCTGTTTTCTGCTGTATTGCCAATCTTCTTTCAGTTGTTTAAAAAAACTTTTTTTAGCTCGTGTATGAGCTGGTTCTGCACGGGAAGTTTTCTTTTCTTGCTTACCAAATATGAAATATAGCAGATAATTCAACCATCCTCCATGTTCGATGATGCGTCGTTGGCGCCATTCTTTTTTCTTTTGCCTGGCCAGTTTTTTCTGACGCCTGATCGAATTTTTCTCCCTGCGGATATAATCCTTTCGCTGTCGTTTGAGCTTTCGCTGCATCGCACGGCTTATTTTTCGCTGAGAATTGCCCATAGGGAAGAGGTTCAATTTTTTTCAAACGCAAAAATAACAGAGTTCCGTGAAATATAAAAATGGTAAGGGATTGATAGGAAATAAAGTAAATCCATACTTGGTACGAACACCTTGAAAAGCGCCGGCTTCATTCAACTTCATGCGTTTATTGAATTTGCCCATCTGCTCGTTACCAATTGCATGATCACGCTCATAACACAGATAGCTTTACATTTGCACTTCACACATTGAGGCTAACATGACTGAATTCAGAAGACAGGAAAAGCTGATGGGATGCAAATTTGAATTTATCGTTTGCAGCGACGATCAAAAATTTGCTGAGGAACAATTGCAAATTGCAATCGGGGAGATGGTCATGATCGAACGCAACCTGTCTGAATACATCGAATCGTCTTATACTTCTGCTATCAACCGCTCAGCCGGAAAAGGTAGTGTTGCCGTTCCGGAAGAGCTGTATTCCCTGGTTACCCGGTGCATCAAAATTTCGGAGCTCACTCAGGGTGCATTTGATATCACCACCGGAAAGCTAAAAAAACTCTATAATTTTAGCAGGGAAAGTATAAACCTGCCTTCTCCTGACCTGATTCAGCAGGCGCTTGAGGTTACCGGTTACCGGTATATTCATACTGCGAAAAATAATTCGCTTTATCTTACAAAACAGGATGTCGGGATCAGTTTTGCTTCTATTGGTAAAGGATATGCTGCCGACAGGGTAAAAAAGCGATGGGAAGAAAACGGAGTAAAGAGCGGTGTTATCAATGCAAGCGGTGATCTTTGCGTGATAGGGGTCCATCCTGATGGCTCGCCCTGGAAGGCAGGTATTCCTGATCCTGAAAAATCGGGTGAAATGCTTTTGTTTATACCGGTTACACATGCGATAGCCACTTCGGGAGATTATGAGCAATATTTTGAAATTGAAGGGAGACGTTATTCCCACACAATTAATCCGGTTACAGGTGTTCCGGTGTCGGGAATTAAAAGTGTGAGCGTAACCGGTCGGCAGGCTGAACTTTGCGATGCCCTTGCAACTGCTATCACGGTGATGGGTGTGGAGGTGGGGCTTCATTTTGTTTCACAATTGCCGGGTATACATTGTTTAATAATCGATGAAGATAACAGGCTTCATTTTACAGAAAACATTACTTTTGAAAAAAACAATTAAATGAAATTTCGCCGTATTCTCCTTCCTTTGATTTTCCTTTGTGTTTTGGTGCTGCCAGGTTGTTCAGCGGTTAAACCCTGGCAGCGGGTTTATCTAAACGACCCGGAAATGCAAATGAGCAGTTGGTCGGGGATCACGTTCGAAGATTATGTCCACTCCATCCGCACCGGCTCAGTGGTGTCGGGAAGCAAAAAATCAAGCGGAGGATGCGGCTGTAATTAGCGGGGTATGAAAAGGAGGTATCTTGTTATAGGTATGCTTGCAATGGCGCTGAAGGGAAAGCCACAGGCATCAGATCAGCCCTTTCAGAAACGGGAAATTCCCAAAACAGATATCGAGGTACTCTTTTCATTTTATAACCAGGACGGCGATCATTCTGCTGTTACCGGCGGAACCGGAACCGAAAAACTAAATGTATATGCTCCCGGCTTCAATCTCGACTTTCAAAAAATTAAAAGTAAAATAGGTTTCTCAGGTGGGGTTGATATCATCAGCTCTGCAAGTACCGATAAAATCGACTTTGTAGAATCGTCGGCCTCTCTTGTTGATCATCGGGTGCATGCCGATTTCGATTATGCACATCAAATAGGCAATAAAGATATGGTAGCCGGGGTTGGAACCGGAATGTCATTTGAATCGGATTATTTTTCGATACCGGTCAGAGCATCGTTCAATTACACAACGCCCTCTAAAATGCAGCAGGTTTCGGCTGCGGCTTCGGTTTATTTTGATGATCTGCGTTGGGGACGCCGGGTCGGACCGGGCATCACACCTCCCGAAACACTGATCTATCCTTCCGAATTGCGATATAAAGAGTGGTACAACACCCACAACCGTTATACCTATAATTTGAAAACCGGATTTGAGCAGGTGATCAATAAACGTTTGGTTGCTGCCATTTATCCGGAATTGATAATTCAACGCGGATTGCTGGCTACACCCTTCCACAGGGTTTATTTTACAAACGATTCGGTACGTGTTGAAAATTTTCCTGATAAAAAAACAAGATTCCCGATTGGGGCCAAAGCACGGTATTTTGCAGGTAACAAAATGGTGATAAAAGGAGGATACAATTTTTATAGCGATGATTTCGGCATCACGGCGCATGGTATTGATTTGGAAATTGCCGTTAAGGTAAGTCCTTTGGTTACTTTGTCGCCTTTTGTCAGGGGCTATTCTCAAACCGCCTCCCGTTTTTTTAAACCCTATGGTCAACATGATCCGTCATCGCGATATTATACTTCCGATTACGATAACAGTGCTTTCCGGTCAGTAAAAGCCGGACTGGGATTCAGGTGGGCTCCTTTCGGCTATTTTTCAAAAAACGGGATTTTCAACGAGGTCAACATCAGGTATGCAGCTTTTTTTCGTTCCGACGGACTCTCAGCTCATATGGTTTCGGCGGCCTTTAGTCTGAGCCGGTTGAAGAAAACCGATACTACTCCCGGGCAATAAAGCTAATCCTTCTTCAAAATTTCACTTGTCTTCAATCCTGTATAACTGAACCATATCCTGCATAAGGTTGTTATAAAATTTTTATCAAATAAAACAGTCAACAGTTTATAATGTAAAATCAACTTAGTATGGAAACCATGTATATCAATCATTGGGCTGTGATAGTTTGTGCAGCTTTAAACCTTGTGGTCGGGGCGATATGGTACTCACCTGCCCTGTTTTACAAAGCCTGGAAAAATGAAAACAATCTTAGTGATGAGGAAATCAAACGAAAAGCAAAACCGGCGTTAACCTATACGCTCGCCTTTATTTTTGCACTTATCATTTCGTATAACCTGGCCTTTTTTCTGGGTGACGATAAAACAGATTGGGTTTGGGGAATGTCTGCAGGATTTTTGGCTGGTTTTGGCTGGTCAACACTTATATTTGCCATTGTTGCCCTGTTTGAATTTCGTTCGTGGCGCTACATTTTAATCAATGGCGGATACATCACTGTTTATTTTACACTCATTGGTCTCATCCTCGGAGCATGGAGATAATTTAAAATCGCCAATGAAAACTGCCAACGAAGTCGAAAAAGAATTTCTACTCGGTTTAGACGAAAAATATAGTAGAAGTTTGAAAGCCTGGATGCAGGAGATCAAAACAACAGGTCTGAACAAGCAAAAAGAAATTCATGGCTGGTTAAAAAGTGAAAAGGGGCTAAAGCATAGGGATGCATGGATGCTGGCAGCCATATACCTCAATAATGGAAAACCGGTTTATGGAGATGAATCGGACCTGCTCGGCAATCAACTGGCAAAATATGAAAATGTGCGAACCCTCTTCGATTTTGTATCGGAACAAATACTGACGACCGTTGAAAAAAGTGAACGTGAGGTTAAAAAGACCTATGTTTCGTTTAAAAAGAAACGGGAATTTGCCGCTGTGAATATCAGAAAGAATGAGATCAGGCTTGGAATGGATTTGGGTGACGAACCATTTGACCATAACCTGCAAAAAGCAAAACTTACCGGACCGATGGCAAGAATATCTCACATGGTTGTTATCAGGAGCGAAAATGATTTTTCAAAACAGATAAAAGAACTGCTGAAAAAATCAGCCGGTAGAATAACCTGAAAACACGTGAACATGTGCAACGTACCTGTTGATTTTCTGCACATATAAGTGTTGCCGCTACTTTCAGTTAAACCTTTAAAAATTGCAGGAATTCAGCCACTGTTGATCTTCCTGTGGATGTTTGCCGTTTTTGTAATGGAGTTTTTTATTGGTCCGGCTTTGGCGGCTGCATTTAAGGATTTGCGAAATTTTAAAAAAAAAGCCGTGGATTTTACCCTTTTTTTAATTTCGTAGCCGATTTTACATTTTAGTATCAAGGTTTTATTAAATAAAAAATTTGCTTTATGAACAATGCAATTTATAGTTTTCGGTCGCCGGATAATGAACCAGTATTGGATTATTTGAAGGGTAGTCCCGAAAGAAAAGGAATCGAGGAGGAATTAAAACGACAAACCAAACTCGAAGTTGAAATCCCACTGATCATTGGTGGAAAAGAGGTCCGTACCGGGAATACCGGAAAGGTAACCATGCCTCATAATCATGGCCATGTGTTAGGTACATATCACAAAGCCGGCACAAAAGAAGTTGAAATGGCCATTAAAGCTGCAGTTGATGCGCAAAAAGAATGGTCGGTAACACCGTGGACTGTCAGGGCTTCTGTTCTGCTGAAAGCTGCCGAACTGATTGCAACAAAGTATCGCCACACCATGAATGCAGCCACCATGCTCGGTCAGAGTAAAACCATTTTTCAATCGGAGATCGACGCTGTTTGTGAAGCCATTGATTTTTTAAGATACAATGCTCATTTTGCAGGTAAAATTTACGACGCTCAGCCCAAATCGGCGATGAATCAACTTAACCGAATGGAATACAGGGCACTGGAAGGATTTGTTTTTGCAGTAAGTCCGTTTAATTTCACCTCCATTGCATCCAACCTTAACATGGCGCCTGTTATGATGGGTAATACTACCATTTGGAAACCGGCTACCACAGCGCTGTTATCCAATTATTACCTGATGAAGATCTTTATGGAAGCAGGATTGCCTGCCGGTGTTATCAATTACATGCCCGGGCAGGGTTCTGTGATCGGAAATACGGTTGTTGCCTCAAAACATTTTGCAGGATTACACTTTACCGGATCAAACGGTACTTTTAATCACCTTTGGCAGGATGTATCCAAAAACCTTACAAATTACATTTCTTATCCACGACTGGTGGGCGAAACCGGAGGAAAGGACTTTATTTTTGTGCATCCTACGGCCGACACTGAAGAAGTCGCTGCCAATGCCATTCGGGGAGCCTTTGAATTCCAGGGGCAAAAATGTTCGGCAGTTTCGAGAATGTATATTCCGAAATCACTGTGGCCCCGTATCAAAGATCTGATGGTTGATATGGCCAACGACATCAAAATGGGTGATGCTGCTGATTTTTCAGCTTTTATGAATGCGGTTATTTCCGAAACAGCCTTTAACGATATCACTGCTTATATTGATGAAGCAAAAAAATCGAGTGATGCAGAAATTATTGCAGGTGGCAGCTATGATAAATCGAAAGGTTATTTTATTAAACCGACGATCATTCAGGCACTCAATCCGAAATTTAAAACCATGCAGGAGGAGATTTTCGGACCTGTTCTTACAGTCTTTGTTTATGACGATAAAGACCTGGATGAAGCCATCGAATTGTGCGATACTACTTCACCATATGGATTAACCGGTGCTGTATTTGCCCGCGACAGGGCTGCTGCAGAAATGATCTGTAACAGGTTGCGTTATGCTGCCGGAAATTTCTATATCAATGATAAACCGACCGGTGCTGTTGTAGGCATGCAACCATTCGGAGGTTCAAGAGCTTCAGGCACAAACGATAAAGCAGGTGGCGAGTTTAACCTTATCCGTTGGGTAAGTCCGCGAACCATCAAAGAAACTTTTGTGCCGGCAACGGAATACAAATATCCCTATCAGAAGGAATTCGAATAGGTCACCCGTTTGTTAAGATGAACCAGAGGTAGGCGGCATATATCATGGCCATGATGCCGCCTTCCATTCGATCGATCATGCGGCCGCGGCGTGTAAACACAAAAATGAAAACCAGCAAAGTGGCCAGCACATTGATCCAAAGGTCTACATAAGCTCCGGGTTCAAGAGGTATGGGCTGAATGGTAGCACTGGCCCCGAGAATAAGAAAGGTGTTGAATAAATTGGACCCTATGATATTGCCGATAGAGATATCGGCATTTTTTTTAAAAGCAGCCACAAATGAAGTAGAGAGCTCGGGCAGTGATGTTCCGATTGAAAGGATTGTTAAACCGATGATTCGATCTGATATTCCATAACTCATTGCAAATTTTTCAGCAAAATAAACGATCAACTGTCCTCCACCTGCCAAAAGGATCATACCGGCTATAATCAGTGTCCATGATTTCCCCGTTCCCAAAGGTTTGTAGTTTATCTCCCCGTTGTCGTCAGCACGCTTCATTGCAAACCACGAATAATACATAAATACTGCAAAAAATGCGATCAGGATAAGGCCATCTGACCTGCTGATCATCGCTTCCGCTGAACTGTCGAGAAGAGGATCAGCCGCCATTACCACAAGTATCAGGGCTGCAAGTAAGCAGAGCGGTATTTCGATCCAGATGGTCGGGCTCTTCACAGCCATGGGGTAGATCAGAGCTGATAATCCAAGAATTACCAGGATGTTGATAATATTGCTTCCGATCACATTACCGAAACTGAATCCTGAATTACCTGAACCGGCTGCCAGCACGTTTACAATCAACTCGGGTGATGACGTTCCAAATGCCACAATGGTAAGACCTATCACAAGATTGGAGATGTTTTTTCGCTTTGCCACGGCTGTAGCACCATCCACCAGCCAGGTAGCGCCTAAAATTAAAGGAACAAATCCGGCGACCGAATACAACAGGTTGATCATAGCGTGCAATTATTTGTCAAAAGTATACTTTTATTCAGAACATTGGCCGCTGTTTCAGGTTCACTCATCATTCTTCAAATGTTTCGTTTGGAGCAACCTTTTGCATATCTGGCTTGTTTTGTTTGTACTTTTGTATATAAAGATCATAAAAAGATGAAGAGGCATATGTTACATCATTTACGGTTCATAATAGTGGCCTTTATGGTCATGTTAATTGGATTAGGCGTTGAAGCGCAGCAATACGATGTGTATAAGGGTAAACAACTTACACGGATCAAAAAGAGTTTTAGTGAAGTGGAAGAAGATAATGCCCTGTTTCCACAGTTTAAAAGCAAGGGTCGCCGGATACAGAACGAGATTGAAAAATATCCCGAAATGGAACCCGATCAAAACAATATTTTATACCAGGCCCCAAAGGGGAAATTTAAAGTTACCCAAACATCAAAAGATCCATCACCCCAACCTGATGCCGATTTTCTGGGTTTAGACGACAGTGGTGGGTCTATCCCGCCGGATGTGAACGGAGCCCCCGGACCGGATCACCTGATGGTTACCCTCAATACGGAGTTCAGAATCATGGACCGCCAGGGAAATCCGATCTCTACGGTTAACTCCGGCGCTTTCTGGCATCCCACACCTGGTTCCGGCGGAGTATTCGATCCCAAAATTTCCTACGATCCTTATGAAAACCGGTGGATACTGATTGAGCCCAGCTCGTCCGACCCGGCAACCACCCGATTGATGGTGGCAGTTTCAGAAACATCCGATCCAACAGGTGATTGGTTGATGTACAGTTTTGACGGAGATCCTGAAAATACCCATTGGTTTGATTATCCTAACTACGGTTTTAATAAAAAATGGATTGTAGTTACCGGTAATCTTTTCGGAGCCGGTGGAACATATGTAGCGCTGTACGTTTTCAATAAGGAAGACTTATACAATGGTGCTTTTGAGGTGGAATATACCCGCTTTAAAATTTATAACGGGTTTACAATTGTTCCTGCCAAAACCTATGACGAGGATGAGGAGGATATTTATATGGTTCACAACGTAACCGGCAACACCGGAGGATTTGGATATATCAATCTCTGGAAAGTGACTGGTGATGAAAAAGACCCGCAGGTAGAAAACATGGGATCTGTTGGTGTTCCTGAACCATGGAGTAATGGATCATATGCCAATGGCGGAAATTTTGCTCCACAGTTGGGCAGTGAAGAAAAGATCAATACTGTTGATGCCCGGATGGAAAACCTGGTATTCCGTAATGGGAAACTATGGACAACACACCATGTTTATTTACCACAGGGAAATGTAAATCGATGCGCCGTGCAATGGTGGAATCTCGATACCAGTGGTGAATTATTGCAATGGGGCAGAGTGGACGACCCGGACGGAGGAATGTTTTTCGCATTTGCAAGCATTGCCGTCAATGCAAAAGAAGATGTAATGATCGGGTTTGGAAGCTTTTCCGAAAATCAATATGCCAGCTCATCCTACGCGTTCCGATATGCAGATGATCCACCCAATGAAATGCGCGAATATTACCAGTACAAAGATGGAAAGGCTCCTTATTTTAAAACATTTGGCGGCGAACGAAACCGTTGGGGAGATTACACTGCCACCTTTGTAGATCCGGTGGACGATCTTGATTTCTGGACCCTTCAGGAATATGCCGAAACCCCTTCCGGACAGGATGAATGGGGAACCTGGTGGGCATATCTCGACCTGAATGCTGCACCAACAGCAGGTTTTCTGGCAAATATAACCAGCGTGCCGGTGGGTAGCCAGGTTGATTTTACCGATTTTTCGAAATTCGATCCCGATACCTGGATTTGGTATTTTGAAGGAGGTACCCCTGATATTTCAACTGAACAAAATCCTCAGGATATTCTTTATCAAAATACCGGCCTGTTCGATGTCACACTGATCGCTTCAAACAGTTCGGGTAGCGATACATTGGTACTTCAGGATTATATCAATGTGAATACCACTCAGCTTCCGGTTGTTCAATTTGCTGTGGATGATACCATTCCGTGTACCGATCAGGTGGTTCATTTTACCGATCAAACCAAATACAATCCCGTTGGCTGGACCTGGGAGTTTGATCCCGACCTGGTGACTTTTGTTAATGGGACCAACGAAAATTCACAAAATCCGGAGGTCATTTTTGATAAACCCTATACTTATGAAGTGAAACTTATTGCGACAAACAACAATGGCAACAGCGAACTGACCAAAACCGCATTGGTAAAGGCAGGTGGTGAAATACTTCCGTTTAATGAAGATTTCGAAAGCAGAAGCTTCAACATGAAGGGCTGGACTATTGATGACCCGGATGATGATAAAACCTGGAGCTTTTCGCCGGTTGGTGGATTGCCAGGAAGCGAATACGCTGCCTATGTTAACATTAAAAACTACATAGGATTTGGAAACCGTGATCGTCTCATTTCTCCCAAACTTAATTTTTATGGTTTTGGCGAAATTTCCCTGCAGTTCGATTATGCCTATGCCCAGCGTATCGAAACGATGACCGACTCACTTCTTGTTTATATTTCAGAAGATTGTGGCGAAACCTGGACACTGATTCAAACCTTTGCAGAGGATACAATGGCTGAAAGATCATTTGCAACCCATGATGCTACAGCACTTGAATTTATCCCGGCTGAGGCTGATGATTGGTGTGGAATGGGGTCCAATCCTGCTTGTGCCTCCATCGACCTGTCAGAATGGGATGGAAAAGCAGGGATTCAGCTAATGTTTGAAACGTATAATGGTTATGGAAACAACCTTTTTATCGATAACCTGATGATCTCAGGATTGCCCGACAATGTTCAGGAAAATTCACGTGCTGAAAGGGTTGTATCGGTCTATCCAAATCCTTCTTCAGGAAAATTTAGTCTTACAACGGATATCACCGGCAACTGTCTGATCAGTATTTATAATATCAATGGAAAAAAAGTTTATAGCTCAACCCGGAGTTTGGGCAATATAACTTCTGTGATTGAAATAGAAGCTGCTGGTCTACAAGCCGGAATCTATTTTGTTGAAGTCAGTTCTAAAACCGGATCAGCAGTTGAAAAACTTATTGTACGGTAAACTTCCATAGTTACGGGATTTAACATTACATTTTTTTACAAACCGGGTTATCAGCAACCCGGTTTTGTTTTTTCGGAAAAAATTGAAAAAAATATTCTGTTTTTGATTTAAACTGTAACAATCGTTTTTTGATCCGGTCAAATATATAAACCCGTCAATCAAATTGAGCAAAAAAGATTTAAATAACCAGCTTGAATTAATTAAAAGGTGTTGTGAAAACGACAAACGGGCACAGTTTGAATTGTACAAAATGTTTTATAAACCGATGTATAATACCAGTCTCAGAATATTAAACGATCGAACAGAAGCGGAAGATGTGATGCAGGATTCCTTTCTCATGGCTTTCAGGAAAATAGACGAATATTCGGGTGAAGGAGATTTTGGGGCCTGGTTGCGCAGAATTGTTGTAAATAACTCAATTGATGCGTTAAAAAAACGGAGACAGTGGATTTTGCCCGGAGACGAAAATCTCGGGGAAGATGAGCCGGAAGAAACACAAACAGAGGATACTGAATATAAAATTGCTGAGATTAAATCAGCTATGGGCACATTGCCAGAGCAACACCGGGTAATAATTTCACTTTTTTTATTTGAGGGATATGATCATGGAGAAATCTCCGAAATTTTGGGGATCTCCTACAATAATTCGCGCACGCGCTATTCAAGAGCCCGGCAAAAACTGTTGGAAGTATTGTCGGTACAGAGAAAACTGAGTGTTTTTCATCCAAACTAAAGAATGGTATGAAAAGGATCGAAGACAAAATAAAAGACAATCTTAACCTGCTTAATGCAGAGGAGCCTGATAGCAGCCATCTTGAGCGTTTCAGCGATAAGCTGGACAGGTTTCACGCAACGCAACATGAAAACTGGTTTCAGCGAAACGAACTGGTATTGAAAATGGCTGCTGCTTTGGCCATCTTTATTACGATAGGTACTTTGCTTTACACAGGAACCTTTTCGCGGTGGAGAACCGTGCTCACCGAGCAGATCGTTGCAGCCGAGTTACCTGCTGAAGTTAGGGAAGTAATGCAATATTACAATGTAATTACCGAGCAGAAGGTAGAAGAGATCGATAAACTTGCCATTTCGCAGGACGAAGCCGACCGTGTTAAAAAGATGGCTCTTGCTGAATTGAAAGACCTCGAACTGGCCCGGTTGGAACTGGAAAAAGAATATACCAAACAACCCGGTAATGAACGGATCATGAATGCTATGCTGGCCAATCAACAACGAAAATCAGAGATCCTCGATAAGATATTACATACTTTAAACCAGGTAAATTAATTTAAATCATGAATGCTATTGATAACCATTTGGTTATCCGGCTCTCAGACAAAAAGCATTCTCCCCTGACAGGGGTAAATAAACGAAAACAATCAGACAGATGAAAACAGGAAGCAAAATTTTGGGAATCGCAATGGTAGGATTACTTCTTTTGCTCAATACCTTAGCAAGAAGTGAAGAATTCACCAAAAAAATGAGCAAGTCCTTTGACGTGAACAAAAATGCACTGCTCGAACTGAAAAATAAATTCGGGAAAATTCAATGTTTAAACTGGGATCAGGATATTGTGAAAGTTGATGTGGAAATCACCATCAACACCTCGAATCAGGATAAAGCCGATAAATATTTCAATCGTATTAATGTAGATATTTCGGGAAGTGCCGATAAAGTTTCAGTGATCACATCTTATGACGACAACCTTTTTAAGAACAACAACAACGATATCACTATCGATTTTACCATCCAAATGCCTGAATCATTGCAACTGGAGGTTAATCACAAGTTTGGAGATCTGATCATTGAAAAGATAACCGGCAATAGTGATATCAGCCTGGGTTATGGCAATTTCGACATTGCTGCCCTCGCAGGATCAGGCAATATGCTTGATATCCAGTTCAGTGACGGGAAGATCGGGTATGTAAAAAATGTAGAACTCGAACTTAAATACTCCGACCTGGAAATCGATGAAGCGGGGTCGATGAATGCGGAAACCAAATTCTCAGATTTCGAACTGGGCAAAGTAGATGTGCTTACACTCGAAACAGGCTATGATGATGATTATATAGGTTTTGCCAGAGATGCCGATATCGAATCGAGTTTCTCCGATGTTGAAATCCGGAATCTGAGCGAAAAAATCGTCGCGGATATCGATTATGGCGAACTGAAAGTAAAGGAAGTGGATGCCTCATTCAGCCTGATCGATATCTCAAATAATTTCGCCGATGCCAGTTTAGGTATCAGTCCTCAGGCCAGTTTTAAACTGGTGGCAACTATAAAAATGGGATCCTTTAATTTCCCGGAAAACGATGCGCGGTTTACAGTTGTTGACCTTTCGCACACCTCACAGAAATATGAAGGAATTGTTGGCGATGATGAAAACACCACATCGAGGGTATTGATCGATACCAAAACCGGTGGGACCAATTTATATTTCAGATAATTTTTTAATAATCAATAATCATAAACTAAATTCTTACAATCATGAAAAAAGTGAATTTAACAATGTTATCCGTGCTCCTTTTCAGCTTTATGTTTGTTGCCGCCAGTGCATGCAATTATACATTCAACGGAATTAAAGGCGATGGAAATGTGGTGAAACAGGAGAGAGAAGTGGGCTCTTTCAGTGGAATCGAAGTAGGGGGTGCATTTAAAGTTTTTTTGAGCCAGGGCGATGAAGAGAAAGTAATTGTTGAAACCAATGAAAATCTGCTTGATGTCATCGAAACCAAAGTAGTAGGAAATACACTTAAAATTTCAACCACCAAAGATATTAATAAGGCGGATGAACTCAATATTTATATCACCTTTGTAAATATTGAAGATCTTGAAGTTAGTGGGGCCTGTCATCTGAAAAGTGATAATAAGATCAAGCTTAAAGAACTTGATTTGGAGTGCAGCGGTGCATCGGATGTTGAGCTTATGCTATCATTAACCGTTCTCGAAATGGATTGCAGTGGTGCCAGTCAGGTCGAATTATTCGGCACTGCCGACAACGTAGAACTCGATTTATCAGGAGCCTCCAAGTTGGATGCAATTGAATTCGAAACCCGCAAACTGGATGCGGATATTAGTGGTGCTTCGGGGGGCAAAATGTCTGTTACCGGAGAGCTGTCGGCTGATGTCTCAGGTGCATCCAGCTTCCGCTACAAGGGAGAACCCACCATCAGAAATGTGGATGTGTCCGGTGCTGCCAGTTTTAAAAAGTATTGATCATATCCTTCATGAAATGAATCGGAGAGCCGGAGAAAACCGTGCTCTCCTTTTTTTTAAGTTGAACAAACTCTTCATCACAGTTTTTTTCCGGTTCAGGAAAAAAATATTCCCATTCAACTTCAATTTTTTTTCAGTTTGCCTGAGTAGTAGTTGTTTTGTAATGTTTTAAATACATATAAAAAGATGAAGGTTATCACTCTCCAAAAAACATTTTTCCTGGTTTTATTTTTAGCGGCAGGTGTATTCGTATTTAATGCCTGTCAACACAAACCCGACGAACAATTAAAACCGGATAACCAGGTAGATCCACCGATCGATACCATAGCCTGCGATTCATCCAATGTAACCTATCCAGGAACAGTGTTACCTATTCTCGAAACATATTGTTTATCGTGTCATAGCGGACCGACTCCATCAGGTGCCCTTGATTTTACAGACTACAACGACCTGGCCTTTGTAGCTGAAAGCGGTCAGCTATTGGGAGCCCTGAAACATCAGGAGGGTTTTGTTGCCATGCCCCAGGGCATGCCAAAACTTTCGCAATGCGAGATCGATTTGGTGGAAATTTGGGTGAACGATACTACTTTCATTACTCCGCCCGATACAACGGAATGCGACACATCGATGATCACATTCCCGGGAAAAGTTCTACCGATTTTACAGAACAATTGTATCGGATGTCACGGTCCACCGGCATTTGAGGGTGGATTGAACTTTACCGATTATGCTGACATTGCTTTTGTAGCGCAAAGCGGTCAACTGCTGGGGGCCATAAAACATGAGGCAGGATATGAACCGATGCCACAAAATGCCCCAGCTTTAACTGCTTGTGAAATCCTGACCATCGAAACCTGGATCAACGATACAACTTTTACTACGATCGATACCACCGAATGTGATTCTTCGAATGTAACTTTTCCCGGAACCGTATACCCGATTCTTCAGGAAAACTGTATCACCTGTCACAGTCAGCCTGTTCCGGCTGCGGGGCTTGATTTTACCGATTATGAAGATTTGGCTTTTGTGGCGCAAAGTGGTCAGTTGCTGGGTGCGATCAAACATTTGGCTGGTTATACACCCATGCCTGAAAACGCACCGCCTTTGACAGATTGCGAGATAGGACTGATACAAAAATGGGTGAACGATACAACCTTTAACACCGGAAACAATGGAATACCATGCGATCCTGATACGGTTTATTTTCAAAATGACGTTTTACCCTTGCTCCAGTCGAGTTGCGGAATTGCAGGTTGTCACGATGCCGCAACGGCAGAGGATGGTGTTGTTTTAACAAGCTATCTGTCGGTGATGCAAACTGCAGGAGTGCAGCCGTTCAATCCTTTCGACAGTGAAATTTACGAAGTGATCACCGAAAATGATCCCGATGATCGTATGCCGCCACCGCCGGCTTCAGCACTTACCAACGACCAGATCAATTTAATATATACATGGATCTCACAGGGAGCGTTAAACAATCATTGCGAACAAATGGATTGCGATTCAACCAACGTCAGTTTTTCACAAGAAGTATTCCCGATCATCCAGAACAGTTGCCTGGGTTGCCATAGCGGTGCCAATCCCAATGGTGGGATCAGCCTGACCAACTATCAGCAAATCAAAAACCAGGCGTCGATCTCACCGGGATCATCCGGAAGTTTGCTGGGGGCTATCACCTGGGCCACAGGAAATAGCAATATGCCACAAAACGGAAATAAACTTTCTGATTGCGATATCGGCATCATCAGGAATTGGATTGAAGAAGGAATGCCAAATAATTAACATAACATGGTGGGGTGTTGACAGCACCATTTTAAACAGAGGTAATTTAAAATATGAAAGCAATAATTTTAAAAACATTTGGTGTCGTTTTAATGCTCACAGCTATGCAGGCATGTTATTACGACAATGAGGAAACACTTTATCCCGATAGTGTTGCCTGCGATACGACTAATGTGACCTACGCAGGAACCATTGCTCCGATCATGGCTGCCAATTGCAATTCATGTCATAATTCGGGACTGGCCAATGGCGGTGTCATTACCGAAAGCTACGATGGATTAAAGATCGTGGCTGATAACGGGCGTTTGGAAGGCGCTGTGTTTCATCAGTCGGGATATTCTCCCATGCCTCAAAATCTACCGCAATTGCCGGATTGTGAGTTGACTAAAATAAAAATCTGGATCGATGCAGGTGCCATTAACAATTAAACCTATTTTGAAAAGTATCATATGAGAAGCGTGAATAAAAAACAAGTTTGGCTGCAGTTTTTACTGTTTATTACCCTGGGGTTAGCTGCGGTAAGCGTATTTGCACAGGATGAAGGCGACGACTTGATGAGTCTGCTTAATGAGGGTGAAGATGAAACTATCAATTACAGTTATGCAACTTTTAAGACCAGTCGTGTGATCAATTCGCATTCTGTGGAGCAACCAGCCAGGGGTGTATTATTATTTCTGATACAACACCGGTTTGGCCGTCTGAATACAGGCGCTTATGAATTGTTCGGACTTGATCAGGCAACCATTCGGCTTGGTTTGGAGTATGGAATTACCGACAGATTAAGTGTAGGTGTAGGCCGAAGTTCTTTCGAAAAAACATATGACGGATTTGTTAAATATAAGCTCCTCAGGCAAAGCACGGGAGCACGTAACATGCCTGTTACAATCTCTTATTATGCAAGTACCACACTTAATTCGCTTAGCTGGTCCGATATGGGTGTTGAAAACCGTACCAATTATTTTAGCTCCAGGCTGGCTTATACTCAAATGCTTCTGATTGCCAGGAAATTCAGCAGCAAGGTGTCGGTTCAGTTGATGCCAACCTATATTCATAAAAACCTGGTGCCATCAGAAGAGGATGAAAATGATATCTTGTCATTTGGTGTTGGGGGACGGGTGAAACTCAATAATCGTGTTTCGATCAATGCCGAGTATTTTTACACACCTTCCAATCAGATTTCATACGATTTTGATCAACCAATTTCTTTGGGTTTTGATATTGAAACAGGTGGACACGTTTTTCAACTTCATTTCTCCAATGCCAAAGCTTTTTTTGATAACGGATATCTTACCGAAACGGAAGGTAAATGGAGTTTAGGGGATATTTATTTTGGGTTTAACATCTCCAGGGTTTTTACCATCGTTAAACCCGAACAATTTAAAAACTGATAGATTTCAGATAGTTATAACTTATCAGGATCGGGATACAGGAAATCGTTATAAGGATATCTTTTGATGTGGATTTTTCTTACCCCGGCATAAATTTTCCTTCGGAGTTCATCGATATTTGTTTTCTGAACGGCGGAAATAAAAAGGGTCGGAGAGCCCTTTTTACTCATCCAGGTTTTTTTCAGGTCGTCTAAGCTCAGGTTTTCTCTGGTTGCCGGTGTAAGGTCATCTTCATCTTTTTTCACATATTGATAAGCATCAATTTTATTGAACAGTATGATTGTCGGTCGGTCAATTACGCCAATATCGGCTAAAGTTTCATTCACCACATTCATATGTTCTTCAAAATCGGGATGTGAAATGTCGACCACATGGATGAGTAGATCGGAATCCCGAACCTCATCCAGGGTTGATTTAAATGATTCCACCAGGTCATGAGGGAGTTTCCGGATGAAACCCACGGTGTCGGATAACAAAAAGGGTAAATTTCCGATCACGACTTTCCTGACGGTAGTGTCCAACGTAGCAAACAATTTGTCTTCAGCAAATACATCTGATTTACTCAGCAGATTCATGATGGTTGATTTTCCAACATTGGTATAACCAACAAGTGCTACCTGCACCATGCTGCCACGATTACCACGCTGTGTAGCTTTTTGTTTATCGATCTTCTCCAGCTTTTTTTTGAGAAGGGCAATACGATCGCGGATGATCCGTCGGTCAGTTTCAATTTCTGTTTCACCCGGTCCTCTTAAACCAATACCACCTCTTTGCCTTTCGAGGTGTGTCCACATTCGTGTTAGTCTGGGCAACAGGTACTGGTATTGAGCAAGTTCAACCTGGGTTTTGGCATGGGCTGTCCGTGCCCGGCTGGCAAAAATATCAAGGATCAGGTTGTTCCTGTCGAGGATGCGGCATTTCAGAGCATTTTCGATATTCCGCATCTGCGACGGACTCAGTTCATCGTCGAAGATAGCCAGATCGATCTTGTTTTCTTTAATATATTCTGAAATTTCGAAAAGTTTACCTGAACCTACAAATGTTCGTGGATCGATAAGCGGCAGTTTCTGGACAAATCGTTGCCTGGTAACGGCACCGGCTGTTTTGGCTAAAAATGCCAGTTCGTCAAGGTATTCATTGATGCGTTCTTCTGTTTCTTCCTTGGTGATCACGCCAATCAATACGGCAGTTTCGGGTTGTATGGCTGTATGTATCAATCCGGTCTTTTTTCGGGATTATTTTGAAAATGAACTCAGGGTCTGAAACCAATGATCTCCCTGATTTCGCTGACAGTTTTGCCACCGCTTGCCCGGGCTTTTTCTTTACCCATATCCATCACTTTTTTGATATAAGCGTCATCAGACGAAAGTTCAAGTATCTTTTCCCTGATCGGTTCAGTAAATGCAACAACATCTTCGGCAAGTTGTTTTTTCATATCTCCATAACGGATCTCGCATGCGTTGTATTTTTCATCAAAGTAAGCGACCGTATCAGGAGATGATACCGCTTGCATAATGGCAAAGAGATTTTTTATGGGATCAGGTTTGGGAGCATTCATTTCTGTCGGACCTGCATCGGTAACGGCTCGCATCACCTTTTTTCTGATGGTTTTCGGATCATCGGCCAGGAAAATGGCATTACCTTCACCTTCTGATTTTCCCATT
The DNA here is from genome assembly GCA_020438135.1 of Bacteroidales bacterium. Taxonomy (GTDB): domain Bacteria; phylum Bacteroidota; class Bacteroidia; order Bacteroidales; family JAADJA01; genus JAADJA01. Next base: position 32,054 of record JAGQVF010000155.1, read on the forward strand.
TTACCTGAACCATCCAACCCGGGGATCTTAACAAGCTCTTCTCCAAAATTATAGGCTACAGGTTCCGGGAAAAATTCGGTTTTATACATCCTGTTGAAACGCCTTGCAAAAGTCCTTGTCATTTCGAGATGTTGTTCCTGGTCTTTTCCAACCGGCACTTTATGTGCCCTGTGAATCAGGATATCAGCGGCCATTAATGTTGGATAAGTAAGCAAACCGGCGTTGATGTTGTCGGGTTGTTTTTTTGCTTTCTCCTTGAAAGTTGTCACCCGTTCAAGTTCTCCTTTATAGGCGTTCATATTCAGTAACAGGTAGAGCTCAGCTGTTTCCGGCAGATCGCTTTGAACGTAAATGGTAGCAATTTCGGGATCAATTCCTGCTGCAAGATATTCAACCAGTGCCTGTTTAACATTGCCCTGTAAATTTTCGGGAGTTGGATGAGTCGTCAGGGAATGGTAATCGGCAATAAAAAAGTAGCATTGATTTTCATGCTGCATTTTAACAAAGTTCCTGAGGGCACCAAAGTAATTTCCAAGGTGAAGATTTCCTGTCGGTCGTATACCGCTTAAAACTATTTCCATCTCAATAAATCTTACTTATCTTGATTTTTAACTGCCTGCAAATATCTCAAAATTTAACGAAAGATCTTTTCAGATTTTTATCTGGTCGTCGTTCTTGTTAAAGAAGTGATATTCAAGCATGTGGTAAGAGTCAACAGCTTCCACCCTGATCCATCTTTTGTATTTCAAATACCATTTTAATCGCTGTGATATCAGGCCTTTTGTGATGTAGGCACATAAATAGGGATGCAGCGAAAGTTTCAGGTACTTTTCGTTTTGTTCCTGTATCAGGTACCGGATGTTATTTTCTATTTCATCGAAATATGCGATACTTGGTTTGATTTCGCCGGAGCCATCACAAACAGGACAACGTTCAGCATTTTTTACGTTCATTTCCGGCCTCACACGTTGCCGTGTGATTTGAACGAGGCCAAATTTGCTCGGTGGAAGAATGGTATGTTTGGCCCTGTCTTTGGCCATTTCTTCTTTCAGCTTTTGAAACAGTTTACGCCGGTTGGCAGCTTGTTTCATATCAATGAAGTCGATCACTATGATACCACCCATATCTCTCAGCCTAAGCTGACGGGCGAGTTCGGCTGCTGCTTCAAGATTAACGGCAAGTGCGTTTTCTTCCTGGCTGTTTTCCTTGTTTACTCTGTGCCCGCTGTTGATATCGATTACATGAAGCGCCTCCGTATGCTCAATGATCAGGTAAATGCCGCTTTTGATGGTTACAATACGGCCAAAAGAATTTTTAATCTGTTTGTCGATGCCGTAGTTTTCAAAAATCGGTTTTTTCCCTTTATATTGTTTAACAATATTTACCTTATCAGGTGCAATCGATCTGAGAAAGTTCCGGGTGTCATCATAAACGCCCTGATCGTTAACAATAATACTGTTGAACGATTCATTTAAAATGTCACGGAGGATGGCTGAAGTTCTGTCGAGTTCGCTAACAATTTTCATCGGGGGAGATGCCTTTGCAAGCCTTTCAACCGAACTTTCCCATTTTACGACCAAACTTTTCAGGTCGTTATCAAGATCAGCAACTTTTTTGTGTTCGGCAACCGTACGAATAATCACACCGAAGTTATTCGGTTTTATGCTCTGGATCAGGCGTTTTAGGCGTTTTCTTTCGTCAATACTTTTGATCCGCTGCGAAAGCGAAATGCGATTGGAAAAGGGTACCAGAACGAGGTATCTTCCAGCCAGTGATAATTCAGAAGAAACACGAGGACCTTTCGTAGAAATGGGTTCTTTTGCTACCTGAACAAGTATTTGTTGTCCCGCTGTTAGTACATTGGTGATCTTTCCGGTTTTTTCAATGTCTTTCTCAAGCCTGAATTTATCGAGGGTAAGCGATTTGAGTTTACCCTGCATGATGAGACGTGTAAGTTTATTAAGACTTTGCACTTGCGGACCGAGGTCGAGGTAATGGAGAAATGCATCTTTTTCGTATCCCACATCAACAAAAGCAGCATTGAGCCCGGGCATTATTTTTCTTACCCTTCCCAGATAAATATCACCTACTGCAAAGCTAGTGTCGCTTTTTTCCTTGTGAAGTTCAACCAGGTATTTTTCTTCCAAAAGAGCAATTTCAACTTCCGAATTTACCGAGTTGATTATTAATTCTTTATTCACATTATATATCTTTATCAGTTTACACCGGTCTTATGCCGGAGTTTTCTGGAGAGAGAGCCGAAAATTTCCAAAAGGTGGTTAAAAAAATATGAAACACGATGCCGCAGGCACCATGTTTCATATTGAAGATCAAGTGTTACTATTTCTTTTTATGTCTGTTTTTCCGCAAACGTTTTTTACGTTTATGGGTCGCCATCTTGTGCCGTTTTCTCTTTTTTCCGCTAGGCATAGTTTGCTGTTTATTAGCTTATTACTTTACGTTGTTTTTAATTTCGTTTACAAATGTTTTGGCCGGTTTGAATGCCGGAATATGATGAGCAGGAATAATAATTGTTGTATTCTTCGAGATATTCCTACCTGTTTTCTCAGCTCTGCGTTTGATAACAAAACTTCCAAACCCCCTCAGATAAACATTTTCCCCGTTTTTCATCGAATCTTTTACAGCTTCCATAAAAGCCTCAACAGTGTGTTGAACGGTAATTTTTTCAATCCCAGTTTTGTTTGAAATTTCTGCTACGATTTCTGCTTTTGTCATGATGTAACTATTTAATAATTTGAATTATAACTATTTCAATAAGGGCTGCAAATATATAAATTTTTTTAAATGCAAGACATCGGTCCCTTTTTTTTAACTGACTGTTATTAAATTTGTTCCCGTGAAATTTTCAGAAAAAATTGGAAAGTGGTACCAGCAGAATAAAAGAAACCTGCCCTGGCGTAAAACAAACGACCCCTATGTGATTTGGATATCTGAAATTGTTTTTCAGCAAACCCGTATTCAACAAGGAATTGCTTATTTTCAGCGATTTATTGATCGTTTCCCGACGGTGCTGGATTTGGCAGAATCGGCGGAGGAGGAGGTCCTTAAAATATGGCAGGGGTTGGGCTATTATTCGCGGGCCCGAAACTTACATCATACAGCCAAAACCATTGCAAACGTTTACAATGGCAGGTTTCCGGATACATTTGAAGAAGTGATCCAGCTTAAAGGAGTAGGAGAGTACACTGCATCGGCTATCCTCAGCATTGCTTTTGAGAAACCCTTTGCTGTGGTGGATGGAAACGTTGCCAGGGTGTTAAGCAGGATCTATGGAATCAGGGAGCCAATTAATTCACCGGCTGGGAAAAAAATACTTGCCGCCAAAGCACATGATATCATGGATAAAAAAAATCCCGGAGATCATAATCAGGCAATGATGGAATTTGGAGCCCTTTTCTGTGTACCAGTAAACCCCGATTGTGGAAACTGTATTTTTGCTGATCAATGTTTTGCTTATCAAAATAAACGGGTGGATAAACTTCCTGTGAAAGTCGCGGTGACAAAGATCGTAAACCGGTATATCCACTATTTTGTGCTGTTGCACACGCACAATGAAACTTCTTATATTTTTCTGAATAAACGAAATGAGAAGGATATCTGGCAACATCTGTATGACTTTCCCCATGTTGAAACGGAAAAACAAATCAATCTGAAAAAGGCATCTGTTCGATTTTATGAGAATTTTGGTTTTTATCCACAAATTCGAAAAGAGGTTGTGAAAGATTACAGGCATATATTAACACACCGGATCATTCATGGTAGGTTTTACAGGATGGAAATTGATGACATTGTTCCGGAGGAAAAACTCAGGATACTGGATGAAAAATATCTGCGTATTCCTGTTGCATCAATCGACA
>JAGQVF010000156.1 GCA_020438135.1 Bacteroidales bacterium
CTGGTATGATAATGAATGGGGCTATTCAAACCGGGTTGTTGACCTAATTGGAATGTTGATGAAATTTGACAAAGGCTAAAATTATCAGATCATTATTGAAAGGGAGGATCTTAACAAAGATTCTCCTTTTTTTATCGTAAGAGAGTGATAAATCCCCTGATGGCTCGCTCAACCGGACCATTCAGAGTATATTCTGAAACAACCCCTTCATAAAAGTAAGTTCCCGGGCTGCAATCCTGATTGTTTTCCTGATCTTTACCATACCACCTGAAATAGGGATCTTCCGTTTCATAAACAACATTTCCCCAACGGTTAAATATATGAATTCTGAAACTTCGTATTGAATTGATTGAATCGGCTGAAAAATAATCGTTAAAACCGTCGCTATTGGGTGTGATCAGTGCGGGAAACCATATCCGTCCACAAGCATTTATATCAACACAAATCACATTGCTGAAAGTACTTTGATTGTAAAGCGAATCAAGCGCTGTAACAGTGTAACAACCCACTACCGATGGAGGCGCTGTTGTAAAGGTATACCTGTATTCATCTGTATTACCTGCCGTAATAAAATCAGTTGAGTCGTACAATGTATAATCAGATGCGCTAATGCCCGCATAATAAATATAAAACTTTATCCTTTCTGCATCACAGCTATCCGGGTAGTTCCAGAACAGCTCGTTTTTTAAATCTATACAATTTGTTTCGATGCTCAGTTCCGGAACGCAGGGAGGCACATTATCCACCGGAATGCCGCAATTTACCTGTGAAAAATTGATAATGGGATCGATGAGCCCGCTGGCTGCATAACTTCCAATGGTTTTTACTTTATAGCAGTAGATCTTTCCATTTATCAAACCTGTGTCGGTATAAAAGTTATCGTAACTTGTTGCAATCGAGTCAAATAATTGAGTCTCATCATTGAGCCTGTATATTGTGTGTTCATAATTTTGCCAGGGCACATCATTATTCCAGCTCAGGTTTATTGATTTATCAGTTCCTTCTGTCTGTAAGTAGATGGAAGGTGTGACTACGGTTGAACCAACTTTGGTTTGATCATCACCGGCAATCAGATCTATGCGGTAGCGGTATTGCCTGTCGCGGGTATTAAGTTGAGAATCGGAAAACAAGGTGTCATCAAGGTTGTAATAGGTGGCAAGTTTGATAAAATCGGTTTGCACATTATCCCGTCTGTAGATTTCATACAGATAAGGTCCCGGAATAGCAACGGTATCAAGTTCGGTTGGTTTCGACCAGGCAACATACATTTCACCACTCGCAACGTCGGTGTTCTCAACACTTACATTGGTTATAACCGGAACATCCTTTTTGAGGTAGGCACAAATTTCGTTGGAGGCATAACTTTCTGCGCCATCAGGGAAAATGACCGTTACCAGGTAACAATAATTTACTCCGTGAACCAGTCCGAAACCATTGTTATTGTCGAGAAATTCCAATGTTTCCAATCCATCTATTTCTGCTACGAGCTGGTACCCGGTTTCAGGCGGAACACCTGTTTCGCAGTGCCCGGGTATAAATCCTGTTTGCGTGTTATTCCTGTACAATTTATAACCTGATGCATTGCTGCATTCCGATTGATTCCAGGCTAACCTGATAGAATTGCCCAATGGAGTAGCTTCGATTAGTTCGGTTGGCGGACTTACCACCTGTATCGAAACGGTTTTGTAGGAAGTTAAAGATATATGATTCAACAAAGAAGTGCTGTCCTTTGCTTTAATATAAAGATTATACGGATTTAATTTAACATGTGAGCATTTTGTATTCCAGTTGAAAACTGCTGAAACCGAGCTGTTGCCAATGGCAGGGTTTTCATTCATTATTGCCGGAAAGTTTGGAACAAGAAAAGGACCGCCCCTGGCCGACAAAATCACCAGGTTGTTATCAGGGTCATCTGCCTGCACATCAAAATTCAGAACCGTTCCGGCAACAATACATGTATCGTCAATGGTAGTGATCACAGGCGGATCGTTGTCGCAGGCACCAATTTGAATCTGCAAATCTCTGGTAACGTAGCCGATCCTGATTCCTTTCCTCCACTCCTCAACAATAAAAGCCACGTTGTATTCACCCTGAACCATGGGTACATCCCAGATCATATCTCCTGAAATCTCATTCAGAACAAATTCGTTTGATGCAGCCGGTAGCGAATATCCAGGAATGGGTTGACCGCCTGCACCCCTGCACACGGTGAGTTTGTAAGAAATGCTATCGCCGTCGGGGTCGTAAGCTGCCGGGTTATGGACATATAATTTATCCACACAACCCTGGTCAAGCGGGGGGTTTAAGAGCACAACCGAATTATTCCCCCCCAGAAAAGGGTTTATAACCAGTTCGGTTTCAATAAAAAAGGGAATGTTAACAGAATTGGGAATGTTAACGATTCCGAAATTTCTGTTTGGATCTTCTACTGAAATCTTAAAAGTACCACCGCCAGCGTATGTGTGCTGACCATCGTATTCATTTCTCCTGATCTCATTTGAGAGGTCATCAAAAAATGTTCTGGCTAGCGTGCTTACTGTTCCATCGCCCCAGCGTATATCAAGTTCGGGCCGGTCGGCAGGACTGGGTGCATATGTGTAGGTGATAATTTTTACGTTATAGGTAAGGCCTTCAACATGCGTATAAATGATCTCTCCTGCACGTTCATGAGTCGCCATCAGTGAAAATGAAAATAAAAGAAATAAAATTAATAGTGAAAAGCGGTTCATAAACGTACCAATCTTTGATTCCAATAACAGATCAAAATTACAAATATTTTTTTTCGTTTAGCTATAACGAACAGCGCAGCCGAATTATTTGTTTGGATAATATGGTTAGCAAAACAACTAAATATCGATCGATGTTTTAATTACATTAAATTTGCAAAAAAAGGAGAGGTGTTTTATTTATGTTCATCCCTGATCCAGAACAAGAAAAAAAAGCAATTTTAAAAAGGTACCGGCAATTGTTGCGGGTTTGGAAACCACTGAACCCTCAGGATAAAGCTGAGGTTAGGAAAGCTTTTAACCTGGCTGCGGATGCACATCAGGATATGCGCCGAAGAACCGGCGAACCTTATATTTACCATCCCCTTGAAGTTGCCCGGATCGTAGCAGGCGAAATAGGCCTGGGCAAAACTTCGGTGATTTGTGCACTACTCCACGATGTGGTTGAGGATACCGATTATACGCTTGATGATATCGAAAATATTTTTGGTAAAAAGGTAGCCAGGATCATCGATGGCCTAACCAAGATCAAGGGATTCATGGATAAAGGGACAGGTTCTGTGCAGGCTGAAAATTTTAAAAAAATGCTTTTTACCCTGTCGGATGATGTAAGGGTGATACTTATTAAACTTGCCGACAGATTGCATAACATGCGGACCCTCGACGCGATGCCTGTGCATAAACAATTAAAAATTGCATCGGAAACCACCTATTTATATGCTCCTCTTGCGCACCGTTTTGGTTTGTATTCTATTAAAACCGAACTTGAAGATCTGTCGTTGAAATATACCGAGCCGGAGATCTACAAATCCATTACTGCTAAAATTGAATCTACTGAAAAGGAACGAAAGCGATTTGCACAGCGGTTTATATTCCCCATAAAAAAATCCCTCAGCAAGAACAACTTTGTTTATGAGATCGTTTTCAGAACAAAATCGGTTTCTTCCATATGGAACAAAATGAAGGAGAAGGGTATTCCTTTCGAAGAAATTTATGACATAACAGCTATTCGGATCATTATTGATACCCCTCCTGAAAAAGAAAAGATGGATTGCTGGCGTGTTTACTCAATTATCACCGATCATTACCGGCCTAAGATCGACAGGTTACGCGACTGGATCTCGATTCCCAAAGCCAATGGATATGAAGCCCTGCACACCACAGTGATGAGCCAGGACGGGCATTGGGTTGAAGTTCAGATCAGAACCAGCAGGATGGACGAAATTGCAGAGAAGGGTTATGCGGCTCACTGGAGATACAAAAATTCACCTGCCAATGTTTCAGAAAGCAGTATCAACAACTGGCTCGACAGGATTCGCGATATGCTCCAGAGTAACGATTCGAGCGCGCTTGATTTTATCGATGATTTTAAAGGTTTTCTGATAACCGATGAAATATATGTGTTTACACCCCAGGGTGAATTGCGAAATTTGCCTGTCAATTCCTCAGTGATTGATTTTGCCTATGCCATCCATTCCGAAATTGGAAATACCTGCATCGGGGCAAAAGTGAATCATAAGCTGGCACCGCTCAACCAAAAACTAAAAAGTGGAGATCAGGTGGAGATCATCACCTCTAAAAAGCAAACACCCAAAGAAGATTGGTTTAATTATGTAGTTACAGCACGCGCCAGAACACAGATTAAACAGGGAATTAAAGAAGAAAGAAAAAAATACGCAGAGGAAGGTAAAAACCTGATGGAAAATTATTTCAGGCAATTTAGCCTTGAACCCACACCTTCCAATATCAAACAGTTTCAGCAAAAATACAACTACAACAGCCTGATTGACCTGTATTATGATTTTGCGAAGGGAAAGCTGGGAATAAAAGAGGTTAGAGATTGTTGCGGCGCGGAAATAAAAGAGAGCTGGATCTCAAAAATTATCAAAAGGCCATTTGCCAGAAACCGAAATGTGGAACGAAAAACACTCACTGAAACGGTTATCGATGAACTCAAAAAGCACAAAGAATTGCAGAGTAAGCCGGTTGAACTGCAAAAAATAAGTTACGAAATTGCCAATTGCTGCATGCCGATCCCGGGAGATGAAATTGTAGGATTTATTGAACCTGGCGAGGCAATTAAGATTCATCATACCAATTGCCCGGTGGCAATCAATCAAATGTCGAAATACGGCAATAAAATTATTCATACTACCTGGAATGATAAGGAAACAGTCGGGTTCTTATCTGGTATCGAAATTCATGGTATTGATAACCATGGTTTTATCAAGGAGATCATTGGCGTTATTACAGAAAAGCTGAAAATCAATATCAAATCTTTTCATCTCGAAACCACCGGTGGAATTATCGATGCCCGGATCATGCTATATGTGTATAGTTTGAAAGAGCTCAAAAATCTAATGGATCATCTTGATAAAGTTCCGGATGTGAAAAAAGTCAGAAGAATCGGGGCAAAAGATTAAATTTCCGGTTTATTTCCTGATCAGCCAGGCCGAAGGGTTTTCGTTTTTTCTTATCATTTCAAGATTAAGCAATGCTTCTTCTTTATCAGCAGTTACATGGTAGGCCACCATGTGTAATCCCGATGGTGAAATACCAGCTCTGATAGCGTCATAACCGCGTTTACGCAGCACTGCAACAAATTTCTCCGCATTTGCTTCACTGCTAAAAGCACCACCTATAATATTGTACATCTTTGAAGGTTTAACAACCGGTGTTTTTTGTGGTTCGGCAACTTCTACCTCAGCAGGCTTTTTGTTTTCTTTAAAATCAAGCGTTTTTAAAGGAGGTCCTGATTTTTCTGCTGCTTCTGTTTCCGCTTTGTTTGCAGAAAGAGGTTGGTCAGGAACCTCATCAAGATTTACCATGCCAGTTTGTTGGAGATCGTTGCCGGTGTTCAATTCATGGAAAAAGAGATACCATCCCATGAAAATCAATACCGGTAAAACTACGATCGGAATCCAGAATGCCTTTCGGCGTTTATTATCCTTAACCGGTGCAGGTTTACGATCCATAAACTTTTTTTCCAGGCGTTTGTGTACTGGTTTCCTGATAATTGGAGGAGAAATAAACGTAGTAAGTCCAAATGATTCTTCCAGGTAGTTCACGTTATCCGTTGGATTGAAAAGCAAATTGCCTTCTATATCTTTTTTAAACGAGCCGATATTTTTAAGAACAACTTTTTCATCATTCTCCAGCTTGGCCCGGATGTGATCAATAAATGTATTCACCTCCCGGCTGGCTTCATCGTAATTTTTGTTTTCTTTTCCTGCGATAAAATCAATCAGTAACCCATCATCACGGGTAAGCCGCGAATTGAAAAGAATATTTTTGGATGGTGGATAAAAAGTATGATTGATGGGATGGATCTTTGCGGGGGCATATTGCGTTACAAATCCCCCAAAACCTGGAAGTATCACACAATCATGTTCATATAATAATTCGCTGATATAAAACGGAACATCCATTACCACGTGTACTTTGAATGTGCTAAATTACAAATTTGTACGTGTTTATTCAACAGATGTTTGTAAATTTTAGAAGATCATCGGGTGTATCAATTGCAAAACTTTCTCTATCAGTTATTTTAATGTGAATTGAATATCCGTTTTCAAGCCAGCGAAGTTGCTCCAACGATTCAGCCTGCTCAATTTTGCCGGGTTGCAGCTGGGCGATCTTTTTTAAAATATGGGTACGGTAAGCGTATAACCCAATGTGTTTGAAATATCCGAAACCTGTGAGCCATTGGCTAAGAGGTACAGTTTTTTGATAGGGGATAGGGTGCCGGCTAAAATAAAGTGCCTGATTTTGTTCTGAAAAAACCACTTTAACTACATTTGGGCTCGTAAGTTCGTCTTCTGATTCGATTTTCCGGGCAAGTGTTGCAATTTGAATGTTGGGTGCATCAAAGCTTTTAATGAGCAGGTCAATCTGCTCCGGATCAATCATAGGTTCGTCACCCTGAATATTAACCGCCAGATCATAAATCTCTCCGTTTTTCTCAAACTTTTGAATAACCTCGGCACAACGGTCGGTTCCACTGTTATGATTCGATGAGGTCATCATAACTTGTCCGCCAAATGCTTCAACATCCGATGCAATTCTTTTGTCGTCGGTTGCCACAACCACATCATCCAGCCATTTTGATTTTTGGGCTTGTTCGTAAACCCTTCGGATCATTGATTTCCCTTGTATCATTGCAAGTGGTTTACCCGGAAACCGGGTGGATCCCCATCGGGCCGGAATAATACCCATTGATTTCATATTTCAGGGAAGTTTATGGTTCTTGTTTGGGAAAATTGCTGTACCTCACCTGTTTTTATATTTTCGGAGCGGAAGAAAAATTCAAGTGACTTGTTGCCACTTTCCGACACAGAAACCGGCACTTCTGAGCGAACAGTTTTTATTCGGGAAGAACCGATAATGTTACCCGAATCCCTGATGGATGGATCAATTACTTCAACTCTGTTGGAGCTTAGCGGAGGATCCACTACAACAAAGTGAACCAAATATGTTCCATCGGGCGAGGGGCTGGCCACATCATGAATAAAAATAAAAGGTTGGCCGTTGGTTTTTTCGAATCTTCCGGTTTCATCATATTTCCTGAAGAAAAGGAGCTTGCCGGTTGTATCGTAAAATTCGTAGGTTATCGGGCCGCCGTCAGGATAGTGAAAAATCCATTCACCGGCTTTTTTGCCAGCTACCCTAAATCCCTCGTAGCTTGTGGTTCCGTCGCCATAAATACCTTTATTAACACCATCTAAAATTCCATTTTTATAATGTTCTACATGAAGCAGGTCTCCTTCTCTATCATAGTAAACCCTTTTGCCAACTGCAATTCCATCCTTGTACCTTGCTGAGTCCATCACTTCTCCACTTTCGTAGTAGGTGGTCAGGATATAATCAGTTTTTTCCTTGTTCAGGTAAATGGTCCTGATCTTGGGCTGATCGTTTGAAAACAATTCCTCAACCACCAGGTTTCCATCCGAATTGGTGAATTCGTTCTTCGAAGTGTTATGGCAGGCATTTGTAAAAACTGCAATAATGAATATCCATAGGATTGTTGGCAGCAATTTCATGTTTAAAAGAGTTTTTGACCCGGTGAAACATCTCGGTCAGGCACCATAAGTACAGTTGCATTTTTATCATCCTGCACTCCCAAAACAAGCACTTCGGAGACAAAAGGACCGATTTGCCTTGGAGGGAAATTAACAACACCCATCACATTTTTATGCAACAGGTCTTCCGGATGGTAATTGCCACAAATTTGAGCAGATGCGTGTTTAATTCCATGCTCTTTCCCGAAATCGATGGTCAGTTTGTAAGTTGGTTTTCTGGCTTCAGGAAAATCAATTACCTCCATGATTTTTCCAACTCTGATATCCAGTTTATCGAAATCGTTGATGGTAGCCATTTTATTGAATTATTAAAACAGGCCGTGCAATTCGGCGTTCACTTTTTCAATGATCATGGCAAGGTCCGATGGATTTTCTTCAACGTCAATATCATCTACATTAAAGATCAGCAATTTGCCAAGTTTGTAACCATCGATCCAGTTTTCATATCGTTCATTCAACCTGCGGAGATAATCAAGTCTGATGGCTTCTTCGTACTCTCTCCCCCGTTTTTGAATCTGATTAACGAGGGTCGGCACAGATGCCCTGAGGTATATGAGCAAATCAGGGGGTTGAACCAGTGAACTCATCAGTTCAAAAAGAGAAATATAGTTTTCAAAATCCCTGGTTGTCATCAGGTTCATGTAATGCAGGTTTGGAGCAAAAATATAAGCATCCTCATAAATGGTCCTGTCCTGTATCACTGTTTTGTCACCCTCACGGATTTGCAGTATCTGCCTGAACCGGCTGTTCAGGAAATAGATCTGCAAATTGAATGACCAACGCTGCATATCTTCATAAAAGCTGTTCAGATAGGGATTGGTATCAACATCCTCGAAATGAGGTTCCCATCCGAAATTCTTGGCTAACAAACGTGTCAGGGTGGTTTTCCCGGAACCGATGTTGCCGGCGATTGCTATGTGCATAATGATAATCTAGTTTAAACGAGGGATAAAAATACTATTTTTTTTTACGGTGAAGAAAGCAGTCGGAAGGATTAATGATAACTCCGTTGATTTCGGGTTGCAGTTGCCTGAAAACGTACGGGATAAACATGTGCAGGAGTTTTACATTTTTTCGAATAACTGAAACAGTGTTTCCTTTTTTCGCGAAGATACCGGCACGATCGAACCGTCAGACATCACCAGGTGCCCTCCCTCGGTTTTATCATATCGAAGAATATAATCGAGATTAACCAGGTGTGACTGATGAGTACGGAAAAATCCGGCAGGTTCAAGCAAATCGGCAAATTCCTTCAGGGTTTTTGAAACCAGTAATGTTTCACTTTCGGCAAGAAAAAAAGTGGTATAATTAACATCAGCTTCGCAACGGACAATGTTTTTCACGTTGACAATGTGAATGCTTTCCGATGTTTTTAGAACAATTTTCCTGATCTTTTCAATATTCGAAAGAAATGCACTCAGTTTCACTTCTGTTTCTTCTTTGGTTTTCAGGGTGATGGCCTTGCTCACTGTTTGCAGCAGGTCGGAGGCTGTGATGGGTTTTAATATGTAATCGAGGGCGCTGAATTTGAATGCTTTCACGGCATGTTCTTCATGGGCAGTGATAAACACCACTTTAAACCGGATGGGATTGAATTTTTTCAAGAGGTCAAATCCTGTTCCGTCTTTCAGATGAATATCCAATAAAACCAAGTCGGGATTGTGCTCCACGATTGCCCGGTAAGCGGTTTCAACGGAATCTGCTTCCCCAGCAACGGATATTTCATCCTGACTTAGAGCCAGTATATTAATTATCGTTTCCCGGGCACGGGGCTCATCATCGATTACGACTATGGATATCATTGCCGCTGTTTCCTTAATTTGAGGTGTTAGGTATGGCAAGCAAAGATAATCACAACCTTGATGAATTTCAAACAATTCCTTCCCAAATCTTTGGTGGCATCATTTCGGTTTTTTCCGGTTGAACCAAAATATTATATTCGCAGAAAATATTTAAGATTGAAAGTTTTACTTGTAGGAAATCCCAGGACGGTGATGGGCTTTAATCGCCTGACCAAACTTCCCAGCCTCAATCTGTCGTCGTTGGCTGCCAATGTGGATGAAGGGCTTGCTGAAATCAGGATCGCCGATCTCGTGTTAAAACAGAAAAAATCTGAAACCCATCTTCAAAAAATAGTTCGGAATTTCAAACCCGATCTTGTGGGCTTTACGGCGATGAGTTTCCAGTTTTACAGGGCATTGGAGCTGATACGCCTGGTAAAAAATATTTCCCCGGAAAGTAAAAATCTTCTCGGTGGATATCACGCTACAGCGGATGGTGAAAACATTATGAATAGCCGGGATGGTGATGGGATTGATTATCTCATCGACGGGGAAGGTGAAATTCCTTTTAATCAGCTTCTCCAGGCGCTTTCAGGCAAAAGAGAACTGTCGGAAGTTGCCGGTCTGGTTTACCGTTCAGGAGGTAAGGTCATTAAAAATGAAAGGGCCGGTCTGCTCCCACCTGAACAACTTAAAATCCCCGATCGGGCTGCCCGGATATATAAAAAGGGATTTCATATCATGGGCGAACCGGCAGATGTGATCGAAACATCTCGCGGTTGTGTGTTCGACTGCAACTTTTGCAGCATCAGGCACATGTATGGCAAATCATTCAGGAAATTTTCAAATGAAAGAATACTTGCGGATCTGGAAGACGCGAAAAGGTTCGGTGCGAAAAGTATCTTCATTACCGATGATAACATCACCATTGATGGAAAAAGATTGATCCGGCTGTGTGAGGATATTATTCATGCAAAACTCAATATGCATTTTGCAGTTCAGGCAAGTGTTCGCGGTTTTAAGAAAAATCCTGATCTGGCAGAAATGATGGCACGTGCCGGTACCAGGCTGGTTTTTCTCGGCATTGAAAATGCTTCCGACAACGCCCTCGAATATATGCAAAAAAGCAACCAGCTTACCAGTGCCGATACGGAAGAGGTTGTTAAATCACTGAAAAAATATGGCATTATCGTCGTTGGTGGGTTTATTTTCGGATATCCGGAAGATAACCGGGAAACACTGATGGATAATTTCAGGTTTGCCAAAAAAATTGGCGTGGATATTCAGTTGTTTAATATTCTGACCCCTCACCTGAAAACAGAACTGCGCGAAGACCTGCTGACACAGAATATGATCACAAATATCGATGATTACTCCAAATACAATCATTATGCTTCCAATGTAAAAACCAATCATCTCACCTGTGATGAACTCTACCAAATCAGGAATAAACTGGATGCACGATATCCGGTTGAATCGGGCGCTATATTCCGGTTGTTCAGAGCTTACCCGGCTTTCTTTTCAGGTTTGATGATGAAAATGATCTTGCAGGAACCAAAAAACTGGATTAACTTTACCACTGGTTTTTTACGAAAATAAACACCTGTTATGACTATCCTGAAAAATTTGTTGATGACTTTCACTGCATTGCTGATACTTTTTGCCTGTACCGATAAAGATGATGACAATGATAGCAACAATCCACCGTGTGAAAGCAATTACGAACTCGACCTGGGGAACGATCTTGTTTTGGAAGATGCTTCCTCTTTTCCTGTTACCCTGGTAGCAAACGATGGTGCGGCAAGCTATCAATGGTCGACCGGTGAAACAACAAACGAAATTTCCGTCTCTACAGCCGGTATTTTTTGGGTAAATGCCATGGATGAATGCGGAGATATTCATTCTGATACCATTCATATTACCATTAATTCTCCCTGTGTGAGCACTTATGCGCTCGACCTGGGGAATGATATTGTTTTTGAGGATTCAGCTTCTTTCCCTGTTACGCTGGTAGCTAACGACGGTGCAGCAAGTTACCTATGGTCGACCGGTGAAACCACAAACGAAATTTCCGTTTCAACGACAGGTATGTATTGGGTAAATGCCACGGATGAATGCGGAGATATTCATTCTGATACCATTGAGATCATTATCAATTATTCAACGATTTTGATTCAAACCGATTTTGGAGATATCAGGATTTGGCTGTATGATCAAACCCCTTTGCACAAGGCAAATTTTCTCGGTTTAACAAATGATCAGTATTACGACGAGGTGATTTTTCACCGGGTGG
>JAGQVF010000157.1:0-1824 GCA_020438135.1 Bacteroidales bacterium
GGTTTTTTGGTCGAACATATCAATTCCCATCGCGTCCGGACCGATGATGATGTTGTGAAATTTGTCTTCAAACAGGTATTTGATCTTTTCCCGACTGGGTGCATTTTTATCTTTGGGAGTTTGGAGAAAATGGCTGAACTTCCCTTCAGTAGGCAAAAAGGTACTGATCCCCCGGCCTGTCCCTACCCAAATCCGGCCTTCATGATCCTGGATCATGGTTTTGATATCGTTATCACAAATGGAAGTTGTATCGGAAGGATCGTGCCTGAACCAGACATATTCCGTACCATCGAACCGGCAGAGCCCGTTGCTGGTGCCGATCCAGATGAAGCCTGTATCATCCCGGAGAATTGTTCTTACGGCGCTGGCGGGCAGGCCTTTATCGGCAGTGAGTTGGTTAAAAATATACTGGCCCTGAACCTGGTTCAGCCAGGTAAGAACCATTAACACCACCCAAAGCCTGAAGTGCGATTTCAATAGTATGTATCTTCTTTGATTTATCAAAAATAGCGATAAACAAAGTTCGCAAAACATACCTCTGGATTAAACAGGTTTTTATCCTGTGGTGCGTTTTATGGGTCAATAAGTAAATTTTGGCTATCCGGTGAACAGCAAGTCTGCATGGATTTTTACAGTTCGTTGATGTTTTTACAGGAATAGATTCCGAATTGGATTTTCATCTTCGTGAAAGGTTGGGATGGCTTTGCGTATCTGTGAATGACAATTTTTTAAGCTATTTCACAGAGATCCACAGAGGTACCCACAGATAATTGAAAGGTGTTAAAGCCGGTCAGTTATAATGGCCTCACTGGATCATAAAAAAAAGAGCCCTGCAAATCCAGGGCTCTTTATCGGATGTTATTGCGAAGATGTATATTTTATAAGTTCAAATCCAACTATATTTTCGATTTTCTTTTCATTTAGCATTTAGTAAAGACGAAAAACTTATTTGCGTGCTTCAATCTTTTACGCAACGCACACTAAAGCCGTAGTTGAGGTTTGCGTAATATAATGACACTTCCATTGTATTAAATTTGCATCCCCTGCGCCAGGCATCATTTGATCCCGGTGTGGTTTTATTTGAAGTCCAGATGGATGATTCGAGGCCGATTGCATAATAAGTTGCATTCAAAATACGCCCCCCCGAGGGTAAATCAGTAAACCCGCTGGAGTTGGTGGCATTCAGATTCGGTTCATCCCAATGATTGAGCCCGGCCTCCTTCAGATGGGCACCGGCATCATAACCCTGCCAGCCCTCACCCTGCCATTCACCGCTGGTTGCATCATATTGTGTATCCACTGTGCCGAGCAATGTATTCCATTCACCCGTGGTTGGAACATGCCAGCCATCGGGACAAATCCCTGTCGAACCCGGGGTACTGTTGTATGCCATCATTTCATTCCACTGATATAAACCTCCAAATGTATCGCAGTTGGCTTCGGAATCATCGTAGCAATATTTTTCAATTTCCGGGTTGTCTGTTTGGTCAGTATCTACTGGAATTATATTGCCGACATTCAGATTTTGAGCCATCCAACACTGGTCACCGATTTGAATTGTGTTGTATGCTTTGCCGTCACGATCATCTATTAATACATCTCCGCAATTATTGAAGCCGGTTTGTGGTAAAAATTCAGATTTGCCACGATTCGGGAACCACACATCGTTCTTATCCCTGTTATCCACCTGTGTATCCAAATTGGCATCGCTTTGCAGGTAGCCGTTTTGGCCCACTTCCTGGTACCAGTATTCCGATCCGTCGTTTTCATTGATGATGCCGTCGCCATTGGCATTACCGCCGATCATGCCGAAAAAGCCGCCGC
>JAGQVF010000157.1:1881-29087 GCA_020438135.1 Bacteroidales bacterium
ATGCCTCCTGATTCTGTAAGGGGATATTTGGACATAACAGGAAGGTGATTTCTGTGCCATACCAGCACAAACAACTGGTTGCTGATGGTGATATCAAAGGAGGGCATGGAGTTGCCGTCGAGACCAACAATGCTGCCGTCTTTGAGCAGGAAGTATGCACCACCTCCAACCGTTGTATTTTCGTTTGCCGAAGCCGCATCAGGTGCATCGCGGAGCTCAAAGCCGACCCAATCCACAATATCTGCATTGGGAATTGAGGACACTGCCTCCGGACCGCTGTATCCGATGATGCCCAGGGAATTTTGTAACGGGATCAGCGGATTGATCGTGTTATTCATTTCGGTTCCGTTGAATGGTCCTTCCATGAACACTTTTACATCAAGGCGCATGGTGCTGCTCTGATCCACAATGATATCCCTGGAATAGACCCCTCCCACATTACAATTGTATGTTCCCAATCTGTTTGCCGACACAGGGTTGTTAAACTGCAATGTATTTGAAGTATAGCCGCTGAACGGATCCGGATCGGGCCAGTGTGATACTATGGCTCCACCGTTCCAGTACCATTGGTACCAGGGACCGGAGATATCCGCATGGATCCTCATTTGTCCGTCGATCCAATGTCCGTTGTTCAGATGAATGTACTGGTCGGAAGTACCCTCCATGAGGGTATAATAGTTCGACCATATTCCATTGTTCGTAATGTTTGCATGAGCCCTGATGATGAATGAATTGATATAATTCTGAATGGTACCGTGGTTGATCAGGTCACCATAAAAATCTGTTGTGTAACTAAAATAATCGTTACGCATGGTACCCCGGTTGATCGTTGTCCCGAAGAACTCATTGTCCTTCAGGTCGATTGTGCCGTAAAGGTCCGCATCAAACAATTGACAATCCTGAAGATAAGCCTCATTGGTCATATACAGGTTAAAGCGGCCTGACTCAGCATTGACAACAGCTTCCTGCAAAAACCTGTTATTCAGTGAAAGCGTAGCACCCTCAGGCAAGACAAGGGTATCATTATTTATATCGATATAGGTATTAACAAATGACAGATCTGTAAGGGCCACAATCTTTCCGGAAGGTTTGTAGCTATGGAAATAACCCGGATTAAATACCTTCCCGTCGGCCAATGTGATCTTCTGATCTGCACTGCTGTTCAGATCGATGGTGTATCCGCTCCAATCTCCGTTGTTGGTGAAATTACTGTACATGTACATGCTAAGGTTGTTAATAAAACTCTTTATGGTTCCGTTATTTACGAAAACAGCATTTACCACCAGGGCGTATGAAAAGTAGGCATTTTGCAATATCCCGTTGTTGATGACGCTCCCGTTGAAGGTAATGCCTGTTCCGATGCCCCAGTCACCTGTTAAACTGATGTTTTCGAAGGTTGAGTTTTGCATGTAAGGACCATCCACATAGTAGGTGCCTTCTCCGTGTACCACTGATGTTTCATTGTAACCAATCAGGTTGCAATCGGTCAGATAACTGCCGTGCATATACAGTGTTGAATTAATGGGTAGATTAATGGTGTTCCCTTCGATCCTTACCTGGCAGTTGTGAAAGCCCACCATGTCATCGAAATAAACGATCCCGGAAGAATTGCTGTTAAAAAACTGATACCCTGTAAACCAGTTTGAATTCTGGCAGGTCACATGCTGATCCGCAGTGCCGTTAAGGTGTGTGTATGAGTTTTCCCATATGCCGTTGTTGGTCACGTGACCGTTGATATTCACCGTAAGTGAATTTATGTAGTTTTGAATAATTCCGTTGTTGATGATATTGCCATTGATGGTCAGGGTGTATCCGTTGTAATCATTCCGTGCCGTGCCGGTCACAAGTACTTCTCCGATAAAGGTATTGTTGGTATTCAGATCCACGGTTCCCAATAATTCAGGATTGTGAATCGTACAATTCGACATGTAGGCCTCGTTGATGAAGTTGATATGCAGGTATCCGGTGTTGTTGTTTTCATCAAGGATTACAGCTTCATTGATATACCCGCCGTCGAGTGCCAGTGTGCCGTCATCCTGTAACATCAACGTATCGTTGTTTAAATCGATGATTGTTTGCTGGAACACCAGGTCGGCGGAGGCAACGATTTTCCCGGAAGGTTTAAAGCTGGTAAAATAGGTTGGGGAATAAGCTTCGCCCGGAAGCAGATCCACCAGCTGATCCGTGGTTCCGTAAAAATCAAGTGCATGGTTTTCAACAACGCCGTTGTTTACAAAGTTCCCGTAAAGGTTAAGGATTAAATTGCCGACATAGTTTTGTATGGTTCCGTTGTTGATAAAATGATCATATATGTCGGCATCGAGGCCGTAATAATCATTTTCCATCAGACCGTTGTTGTTTGTAACCCCCCTGAAGATGTTATTGTAGCTGCATAGAAAATGGCCTGTCAGCGTTGCATTGTAAAAGGTTGAGTTGTTGGTGGTTGCTCCGTTTTCCGAATGAAACGTTAAATCTCCGAAGTCAGTAGGTTCAGTGGCTGCCACCACACCGCTTTTAAACTCACCGTCATCCATATGGATCAGGCCTCCTGCAGGCACGAGCAACGTGTCACTACCCATATTCACCAGTACATTTTCAAACCGGAGATCAGTTAACGCCACGATTTTGCCTGTGGCTTTAAAACTGGTGAAATAGGAGGGACTATAAGTTTTTCCCGGTGCCAGACTTACCTCCTGGTCGTCATCACCGCGAAAATCGAGTGCATGGTTGTCGACCACATTGTTATTAAAAAAATGATCATACACATTGAGGGTGAAGTTAGACACATAGTTCCTGAGGGTTCCGTTGTTGATGAAATTATCATACACCGAGAGCACGGCTCCATAGTAGCTGTTTTGCATCATGGCATTGTTATACACTGTTCCATGCGTGGAGCAGCCGTTATAGATATTGATCTCGCCGGTAAAGGTCAGGTCGTGAAAATGTACATAATTGAATTCCGGAGCATCAGCATTATAGGTTCCGATTCCGTTGATCGCGGAACTGCTTCCTCCACCCATCACCGTGCAGTTATTGAAAACCGCATCATGAATGTTGATGGTGCTACCGGGAGTCAAGTAAATCGTATAATCGGCCAACAGCACCTGGCAGTTATCAAAATTCACTTCCCCGTCGAAAGTAAAATCTCCCGAGGGTTTTTCCATCACAAACTGGTATCCGCCAAACGTATGTCCGTTCGAACAGGTTACTGTCTGATTTCCGGTACCATTGATCCGAACGTATGAATTTGTCCAGACACCGTTGTTGTTCACATTTCCTTTCAGGTACAGGGTCATGTTACTCACGTAGTTCTCGATGCCGCCGTGATTGGTGATGTTTCCGTTAACGGTCAGGCTTCCTGAGTAGTAATTGTTGCGTAGCACACCGGTTGGCAGCACCGTCAGGTTATTACAGTGATGGCCGTTGTCACATTCAACAATACCGTCGATTATTACATCGTCATTAATACCGGGGATTGTACCACCTATCCAGGTGTAAATAGAATTCCAGTCTCCACCGCCAGGAAGAGATTGAATTTGACCGTTTGTTACTGAAATGAATGCACAAAGCATCATCAGCATAATAAAATACTTCGTGTAAAGTTGTTTCATCTAACCTTTGTTTTTGAATTATACTTGGAGTTTTACCGAACTGAATTCTAGTCCTTTCTTAAAAGGTGCGGCAAGTAATGAAGAAATTCATTTAGAACCAAAATAAATAAGGCTACAAATTAACAATCAATGTTTAATAAAAACATTCTGAATGCACACATTATCAATAGATTGTGCCTTAACCACATAATATCCTGTCCGGTCTATCTTAATTTTTGTCAGATCGGCATGTAGTATTGTTTCTGATATTACCCTTCCCTGCATATCATAAATAATGGCATATCCATGATTATTTGCGGGCATGCTGATATAAATATTATCCTTGAAGGAATATATGGAGATGACGCTTGATTGAAGCTCATCAATGTCAGTCAAATCCCCGAAATGGAGTAAAAATCTATCAGGATCATCTCCTTCCGTTGCTTCAAATGTGTATTCAGGGTCATAGCAAAGGTTGTGGAAGACATCCTCTTTTTTATCTTCCAGCATGATCGTCAGGTTCGGGTCGAAACTCTCAATACCGGTTGCAGTAAGGACACACGAGGATTGCGGTCCGATCTCAAAACCAATCGGAACAATAGCCGGTTCGCTGGTTTCGATCCAATCGGCAGGCAACACGTTCACTGCATGTTTTTTACCAGTGGCAGGCAAACTATAAATATTGGGCGATTCGGAAACATTCATGTGTTTTTCGAGGTCGTACAAAATGTCAAACCCCAATTCTGCGCCTTCCAGAAAAAGGATCACCGTTTCATCTGAGAAATTGTTGGCCGTTGCCGTGAGGTGTATGGATTCGCATTCAGAATCGACCTGTTCTTTTAGAAAGGGTACCGGTTGATGTTGCCTTGCACTTTGCGGGATCAGCATATAGGGGTCATCTTCAAGCGCATGCACCCAAAATCCCTGGCCGGGGGCGATCCAACCATCCGTTTTACCGTTAAATGATCGATCGCCCTCGGGGAGCCATGGATTCCAGCCTTTGTTGGTGCCGTTTTCATAAACGATAGCCCATCCGTTCAGGCCGGTAATTAACCAGTCGGTATTCCATTCAACCGCAGAGGGATATGGATTTCCAACAAGGTTCCATCCAACATAATCCGAACCTTCCGTATGTGTTAAATTGATATTCCCGATGTTGCCACTCACCAGCTCTCCTTCAAAATCAACGGTGGTATTCCCGGTGAGACTGTCGACCGCCCAGGTCGCATAACCGCGCATTGCATTGATTGGAGTGCTTAACGGCTGCACCCAATAGTGCCAGTTTGCAGTTGGTTCTTCCCATTCTTTGAGATAGATGTTCAGATAAACTTCTATGGTTTCTTCCAGAACAGGAGGAGAAACAAGATGCCATCGTTCAGAAGTGAGGTATTGTTCTACGGTGGCATATACTCCCGTGTTGTTGTGCATCAATGAACCGTAGCCCGATGTATCGGCTTTAAGGATCAGCCCGGGTGTCCCGGCATCGTTAGCCAGGACACCATTAACCGTTAGGTTACCCCTGTTGACGAGCTGACTGCCGGCTCCTATATCCAGGTCATTCACAGTGAAGACAGTGCCGGCGGAGATGGTGGCCCTGCCACCATTCACGAGGTAGAAGGCGTCTTGCCCAATTGAGATTTGGATGATCAAGAGAAATTCAACAACCAAAATTGTAAATATCTTTTTTGTGTACATGTGGATGGGTTTTAGATTAATCCTTAATACATCTTGCCGAAAATCCAAAAATTCCACTGGCGGAGGTTGATCGGAAAATCTGATTGTATCCATAATAGAATTCACGATTGTGAAGTTGAGTTGAAGTCCAGAAGGCTGCATTTGTACCTGTTCCGGAGGAATAGCCACTCGAGTTTCGATAGCCTCCCGGTCGTACAGTAAACCCATAATCATCTGTGCCGGGATTGCTTGTCCAATTGTAAGGGCTCCCGGTTTGAGTACTTTTTAGCATTTTCCCTCCTGTACTTCCTCTCCAGCCGGTGGCATTCGGATTATTAATACCTGGATCAACATAGTTCTCCATGGTGTACCATTCGGTATCTGTCGGCACGTGCCAGCCATCCGGGCACATTCCCTGACTGCCGGGGGTAGAGTTGTAATCCATCAATTCACTCCACATATATAATCCTCCCAGCTGATCGCAATATGAGGTGCTGTTGTTCAGACAATATTTTTCCGGTGTACTATTATTATTTTGATAACTACTCGTTGATATCATGGTTCCGTAATTCAGGTTTTCAGCCATCCAGCATTGACCATTGATTTCAACCGTACTGTATGTTTGTCCGTCTCTCGTGTCAGTTAACACATCACCACAGGTTTCAAATGTTTGAAAATATATGGCACCTGTTCCATAGCTAACCTCCCGCCAGCAATTATCATTGCCAACAAATATGTATATTTTCCCTGCGGTTGTATTATACACCTGCAGTCCATCTGCAGGATCGGATATAGCTGAAATTTGTTCTACACTCATTCGCGGAATAAGCATTCCTTTGGTGGAGCTGTTTACATCCAGAACTGCACTTGCCTCGCCGGCTGAAGGATCATCTTTGACCGACATGGTTCCCTCGGGAATGTAAACCTGAATATTGCCATATCCTGACTGGACTTCGATATCATAATTGGAGGCCAGGGCAAGTCCGCCATTGCCGTACATTAAAAGTTTGTCATCAAAAAACTCATGTAGATAAACATAATCGCCATCCCCGAAATTAATTTTGGCATTTTCACCAAAACTTCCATCTCCAATGAGTCGCAATACGTTTTCTCCATCGCTGTTTTCAATGGTCAATTTATGGGTGGGAAGAAAATTTGTCGTTCCTATTCCAATAAACGCGGAATTGTTTGAATACATATTGTTTCCGTCCAAGGTCCAGTCATCATCGGCATCACCACCTACTTCATTCCATGTGCCGCCGTTATAAAAATAGAAGTGATTATCAGATGTACAATAAACCAATAACCCGATAGCCGGATTGCTAATTTGGAACATCTCAAGAAAGTTGACCCTTGGGATGAGCAATCCTTTGGTATTTGATTGAATATCGAGCATGGCAGAAGGATGGGGGTCTGCCCCATCATCGTTAAGTGAAATACCCTGTGCCTGAACGTTGTTTAAAGAAATGAGGATCATGCCGCTAATCAGCAGCAAAAATTGATGTGTCTTCATGTTTTTGAATGTTTGTTACCTGAATATTTGTTGTAAGCTCAAATATATAGGGGTGTTTGCTGAAAAAAATGGGATAATCTATATCCGGTTAGAGGGAAAGTAAATGTGGTAGGTTCAGATTTAAAATCGGAAACAGGGATTGACCCCTATTACATCATTTCAAGGATTTTGAGGAAGTCCTCTTTTTTACGCCGGGCAACAGGCAGCGTAGAGGTGTCTTTCATCACCAGTGTGCCTCCGTCGAGTTTGTTGTAATGATCGATGAAGCGAAGGTTGATCAGGTGCGACTGATGAATTCTGAAAAAACCAAATCCTTCCAGCAATTCTTCGAAATCTTTTAAATTTCGGGAAACCAGAATATGTCTGCCATCATCCATGAAAAATTGAGTGTATCCTCCATCCGACTCACATCGGATGATTTCACGCGTATTGACCAGGTAGATGTTTTCAGCCGTTTTTAGAACCAGTTTTTTGTTTTGTGTTTTGTTGTCTTCCAGGTTACTGAACAGGGCATTGAGTTTCATCCCAAGGTTTTCCTGTTCAACGGCCTGTTTTGCTTTTTCGAGTGAATCAACAAATTTAAGCGGGTCGAGAGGTTTTAACAGGTAGTCGATGGCTGAAAACTCAAAAGCTTTGATGGCAAACTCTTCATAAGCCGTAATAAAAATGATCTTGAACGGAATTTTGTCAAGCTTTTTCAGCAGATCGAAACCGGTACCGTCAGGCAGATTGATATCAAGCAGAAGCAAATCGGGTACGTGGGCATGGATTGCTTTTAAACCGGAATGAACTGAATCGGCCTCACCGACTAATTGTGCATCGAACCCAGATAATTTGAGCAGATCTTTAACGCTTTTTCGCGCACGTTCTTCGTCATCAATGATGATTACCCGCATAGTGAATGACCTGAAAGTTCATACAAAGGTAATCACAATTGTCATTCAGATGAATCGCTATTTTTTACATATTTCTCCAGCCATTCGTTCATTTCCCACAACATGTGCAGGATCGATTCTTCAGCACGGTAACCATGGCTCTCGTGTGGCAGCATAACCAGACGGGCATTTCCACCCAGTCCTTTCATGGCAGCAAACATACGTTCGCTTTGCATGGGGAAAGTTCCGGAGTTATTATCAGCCTCTCCATGGATCATCAACAAAGGTTCATCGATTTTATCGGCGTGCATAAACGGCGACATGGTGTAATATACTTCCGGAGCATCCCAATAGGTCCGCTCTTCCGATTGAAAGCCGAATGGAGTGAGGGTTCGGTTATAGGCTCCGCTTCGGGCAATACCTGCAGCAAATAAATCGGAATGTGCCAGCAGGTTGGCGGTCATAAAAGCGCCGTAGCTATGACCTCCGATGGCAACTCGATTGGGATCTCCGACACCCATTTCATCCAGTTTATCGATCGCGGCTTCAGCATTCATCACCAGTTGATCACGAAAACTGTCATTGGGTTCTTCATCACCTTCTCCAATAATCGGCATCGAAGGATCATCAAAAACAGCATAGCCCTGAGTCAGAAAATACAGCGGTGACCACCATCCCAACCTGATAAATTCATAAGGTGAACCCTGCACCTGACCGGCTGCATCCGAGCTTTTAAATTCGGCCGGATAAGCCCACATGATAACCGGTAACGGTCCGTCAGCTTCTTTATAATCCGCTGGCAGATACAAATCACCCTTTAGTTGAACACTGTCCTTACGCTGGTAGAACACAACCTGTTTTTCGATACCCGAAAGTTCAGGATAAGGATGAGGGAAATCGGTTAACTGTGTAAGTTTATCTTTTTTCAGATTTCTGAGATAATAGTTGGGTGGCTGTTCGCTTGACTCCCGTCTTGTCAGCACCAGTTTCTGTTCCAGGTCGATAATTTGATACGGGTATTCATACCAGGGTGCTTCTGAACGAAACAACTCTTTTGTTTTTCCGGTTTTGAGGTTATATTCCCGCACAAAAGGCCTGTTGCCTTCAGGTGATGCTCCCGTACCAATAAGATACAGGTTGTTACTTTTATTATCCATTAACAGTACCTCTTCTCCGTAGCTGTTTTTCGCTGTTTGGAAATTTCCGGGATCCTTATAGCTATCCTCAAACGAGCGGTCGAAGATCACTTTTTTGCTCTCTGAGTTTCCTGGAGAAAACAAACTGGTAATCGATCTGCGGTCTTCCCACCACCATTCGTCCGCAATGGCAACCTGGTCTGTTCCCCAGGTGATTCCACCGAAACGCAGTGTAAATTCTATTCCGTCCTTTTTTTCACCTTCGAAGGGTGCAGGTAAATAAAATGCTTTGTCGCGGATCTCGGCTTCTTTTGCAGGATCGCCACCATCACGGGCCTCAATCCAATAAATAGTGGCCGGTTGATCGTTGCGCCAGGTAAATCTTCTGGGACCTTCCCTAACTGCACCAAAACCTTTAGGGATGTTTTCCGACACAGGGATATCGGCTATCTGCCTGATTATATTACCTTGCTGGTTCAGGATAAGGGCTTCCTGTGCAAACCGGTAGTAGGGAACAATGTAAGAATAGGGCTTTTTAATTTTCAAAACAAACAGATACTTGCCATCAGGCGAAGGCATTATATCATCATAAATTCCCTTTTCTCCCAGTGGCGTTTTTTCCCCGGATTCTATGTCGACTTTAATGATTTGGGCAGTTGTGTAATAGGTAAACAGGTCTTCATCATACGGATTTTGTAACAGATCCTGGTATGTTCTTACAGGTGCTTTTTCGCCTGTGCTTTCCTGAACTACAGGGCCTTTTGGAGCCAACGGCTCAATCGGTTTTTCTTTGCGATTGTCGGGAACAGATTTGTATACCAGGGTTTTGCCGTTATCGAGCCAACTGTAAGGCCTTCCACCCATTGCATCGTTCACCATGGGCTCGGTAAGTTGTTTGGCAGAACCGTTCTCTACGTTTGCGACCCACAATTCAATGCCCTGTGGAAGCGTCAGCGTAAAGGCAATGTTTTTTCCATCGGGTGACCAGCTTATATTTTCAATTCTCGGATCCTCCGGCAAGCCCGAAACCTTTATTTCCCTTCCATTGAGAATGTTTTTAAACGTAATGTTGGTATAGTTATATGACCGGCTTGAACCATTGGTTCGCGGGTTGATTCGCAAACCGGCGAGTTTCATTTCAGGTTGTGCCAGTTCTTCGATCGACGGATAACCAGGCCTATCAAGTAAGACCATCCAGGTGCCGTCTGGATTTGCGGCGACAGCAGGAGTTTGAGGTGCTTTCACCAGTTTGGTAATAGCTCCCGGCGGTTCCTGGTAAGTTATATCGGTTTGGGTGTATGAATCAATGGTAAGAAGTCCAAGCAAGGATAGTAAGGTCAGGCAGATTATCTTTTTCATATTCTTTTAATTTTGGGTAAAAGTAAGAATTTTGAGGTTCTGAATTTATAGTTACCTGAGTATAAATGATTGTAAGTTGTATATTTGCATGTATGGGGCTTTCTGGTTTTAAGGAATGGTTCAGGTTGTAAAACAATTTCCCAAAAAAATGACAACATGAGGTTATGAAATTTTTAGTTGTATATTTTTGTATGGTTTGTTTGATTTTTTGTGAAAATCAAATATCGGGGCAGACACTTACTGAGGCCAATTTGCCGGTTAATGGCGATTACATTCATTTGGTTAATTGTAATGTATCTGGTGTATCTCCGGGTTTTTCCGGACAGAATGTTATCTGGGATTTTTCAGGATTAACAACACAACCCAATCCCAACTATGACGATTATTTTATCAGATTCAGAGACCCCTCAGTAACACCTTACTTTGACCAGTTTCCTGAATCTGAAATTTGTATAACAAGTTGGGATTCAACCTGGGCTTATTATGTAACCACCGAATCGACGCTTGAACGTGTAGGTGTTTCACTTGATATCCCGATTCTGGGCAGATCGTTAATTACATATGCTGATCTGGAAACCGAAAACGAATATCCCTTTACTTTTCCGATGTCATTCGCTGACGATTTTTCTGCCAATCTGAGTGCCACTCTCTTGTCAGATTCTCTGCACGGTTTCAAGACTGTAATGGCCGATAGTTATGGAACCTTAAAACTGCCTTATGCCACCTTTCATAATGTATTGAGGCTGGTTGAAACAAACACCCAGGTGCTGGATCTTGGTATTATCAACAATCGGAAATATTTCAGATGGTATTCGCCGGCGTATAAATTCTGGTTGTTGCAATTGAGTTATGAAGATAACTTTCTGAAAACCGTGTTATACGCCGATAACCCCATACCTGCCGGGCTGAACGAAAATAGAGGCAAAATTGAACTGTTAATATATCCCAATCCGGCAGACGATCATGTTAGGTTAGATATAAACGGATTACATGCCGGCAATTGTAATGTGTCTGTTTTCGATCTTTTTTCGAAAAAGATGATAAACATACGCAACTCCGTATCGGTTTCTGAACCGGTTGTTTATATGGATGTTTCTGACCTTGCAGCAGGGCTGTATATTGTATCGGTTTGTTATGGAAGGTATGAATTTCACAGCAAATTGTTGATACAACGTTAAGCTATAACTTCATCAAATGACATTACGGCCCTGGTTATTTCTGAAATTCTTTACATTTGCGAATCATAAAAACTTACCCTATGAAATATTTTCTTTTACTTTCTCTTGCATTTTTATTTGGTGTTTGTGCTTTTGCACAGGAAAAAAGTTTGGTTCGGATCAGTAATCCCGGTAAATACGATTACCAAAAACTGACCAAAGAGGGTTACGATATAGCCTCATGGGCTCCCGAAAAATATATCGATCTGGTGGTTGATAAAATGGAAATGGCTCAAATTGAGTTGATGGGATTTGATCCCAAAGTGATCCAAACTGAAGAGCAGATCAAAGATAACCTGCTGGTTGGCGCTGATTTGAATGGTTATAGAGATTATTCGGATTTGTATAACGAATTGCTTCAGTTGCAAACCGATCATCCTTCTATTTGTAAATTGTACGACATAGGGGATAGCCGTGGTAAAATTTACCTCAATGGCGGAAATTCAAATTACGCAAATTACAATCACGACATATGGGCACTTAAAGTGTCGGATAATGTTGCTGCTGAAGAGGATGAACCTGCTATTTTTTACATGGGTGAACATCATGCCCGCGAGCCGATCAGCCTGGAAGTAGCCATGTATGTTTTAAATCACATCATCGACAATTACGGTACCGATCCGGATATCACGGCAAGTGTTAATAATAAACAGATTTGGTTTATTCCGCTGGTTAATCCCAACGGACATAAAATTGTAACAGACCAGGACGACCTTTGGTGGCGAAAAAATATGTGCGATAACGATGGTAATGCTTCATTTAACGGATCGCAGGATGGTACCGATCCCAACCGGAATTATAGCTGGGAGTGGGGCGGACAGGGAAGCTCCGGTACCCTTTCAAGCGAAACCTACCGGGGTGCTTCTCCGGCATCAGAACCTGAAATTCAGGCTATGCAAAACCTGTTGCTCGATCACCATTTTGTGGCTGGAATAACTTATCACAGCTATAGCGAATTGGTATTATTCCCTTACGGATATGCTACAAATGCAACAGCTCCTGATTTTGATGCACTCGAAGAATTGGCAGTCGACATGGCCCTGACAATCCCTGCTGCAGGAGGTGGAAATTACACACCACAGCCCAGTTGGGCGTTGTATCCGGCTTCAGGCGTAACCGATGATTTTGCCTACGGCGAACAAGGTATTTTTTCTTATTGTATCGAGTTGGGTACTGAGTTCATTCCGCCGGCCGGCGAAATCAATGGTATTTGCCAGGACAATCTGCAGGCCGCTATGATACTACTTGAACGCATCGATCATTCTGTGGTAACAGGGTTGGTAAAAGATGCCAACACATTACAACCTGTAGTTGCCGAAATTTATGTAGATGGCGTCGACAATACAGGTGAATACAGGAAACCGTATGAAAGCGATTCCGACTTTGGAAGATATTACAGACTTCTGACAGATGGAATTTACAATATCACTTATTCAGCCTATGGTTATATTTCCCAAACCTATACAGGAGTGAATGTCAACAGCTCAGGGCAAACGCTTTTGGATGTTAATCTTGTTCCCGCTGCAACCGTGTCGGTGAGTGGAACCGTAACCGACCTTGATACCGGCCTGCCTGTCGAAAATGCAACCATTGAAATTCTGGAAGCACCCCTTGCACCGGTTTCTACCAATAGCAACGGTCAATATTCGTTTCCAGGGATTTTTGAAGGGAATTATACGTTCAGGGTTTATGCCGCTGATTATGCTACCATAATGGAGGTAGAAAGTGTTTCAGCAGGAAGCCAGGTTTTCGATTTCCAACTGCAGGAAAGCATCGCCTGGAGTTTTGAGTCGGGGACATTTGAGCCCGGTTGGGAATTCAATGGCAATGCAGATTGGTTCCTCACCACCGACAATGCATATGATGGTTTGTACTGCTCAAAATCGGGGGCGATCGGAAACCAGCAAAACACTGTGATGCAGATCACTCTCGAATTGACCTCAGGAGGCGATGTGAGTTTCTACAGAAAGGTTTCTTCCGAAGATTCATATGATTTTCTTACATTTTATATTGATGGTACCCTGCAGGAACAGTGGAGCGGAGAACAGGACTGGGCACAGGTGATATACCCGGTAAGTGCCGGTATTCATACTTTTACCTGGGAGTATGAAAAGGATTACAGTGTTGCCAATGGCAACGATTGCGGTTGGATTGATTACATTCAGTTTCCGCCTATGGCACCATTGCCTGATCCGGCTGAGATCGATTTCAGTCAAATGTTGGTTGAAACAACCCTGGCTCCCGAAACCTCGGGTACGGATCAGTTAACCCTAATGAACCTTGGCGATATGGATTTAACTTATTCCATCAGCAAACAATATCAATCATCGAAGCTTCCTACCTATTGTGCTGCCGGTGGAAGCTGTGATGAATACATCAGCAGGGTGGTTTTTAACACAATCGATAACAGTTCAGGCTGTAGTGGAGGCTATACTGATTTTACAGCTGTTTCAACCACAGTTAATCCTGGTCAGACTTACGATATTACTGTAGAAAACGGCAATATTTATACAGCCGATGACCTGGGAATATGGATCGACTGGAATCAGGATGGCGATTTTGAGGATGCAGGTGAGAATGTGGTTTGCGAATACAGCAACAGCGGACAGGGAACTTACCCGCTAACTGTTCCGGTTGATGCGATGGGTGGTGAAACCGGTATGCGGATCAGGATAAAATATTATTCCGACAATTGCGGTTCGCCATGTGGAACCACTTCTTATGGTGAAGTAGAGGATTATACCGTATGGGTAAATGGTGGTTACACCGATTGGCTCAGTTTTAATCCCGGTTCAGGAACCATACCGGGAAATGATGATGTTGCCATCAGCCTCGGCTTTGATGCCACAGGTTTGGTAGAAGGTGATTATACAGCTAATCTGTTAATTACAAGCAATGATACGGATGAACCCCAGGTGATCATTCCTGTTACAATGCATGTGATCGACGCTGTTGTTCTGGGGTTGAAAGCCTTCCTTGAAGGACCGTTTGAGTTAACAGATATGCATACCGTACTAAATGAAAACAATATGCTGCCTTTTGCACAACCTTTCAATACAACTCCCTGGAATTACAATGGTACTGAAACGGTGCCTTATATTCCGCTACCGGATGTTTCTGACTGGGTGCTGGTTGAATTGCGGGATGCTCCCGGGGATGCTTTAACAGCAACGCCTGAAACAGTCATCGGACGGAAAGCCGGATTTATTCATTCAGATGGAACCATAACCGATACGGATGGAATCACACCCTTGAGATTTGAAGTACCGGTAAATCAAAATCTTTTTATCGTGATAAATGCTCGTAACCATTTGTCTGTGATCTCTAACCTGGCAGTTACAGCTGTTGGTGGAACCTGGAACTGGGATTTTACTACCGGTTCGGATCAGGCTTTTGGTATACAACCGCAAAATGAATTGGCTCCCGGACTATGGGGACTTGTTGCTGGGGATACCGATGGAAACGGCCAGATTTCAGGTTCGGATAAAACCGTTAGCTGGGATTCGGAAGCAGGCCTCAACGGATATTTGCCCGGGGATCTGAATTTCGATGGTGAAGTTAACAACCGGGATAAAAATGAAGATTGGTTTCCGAACCTGGGAAGAGGAAGTGGAGTGCCCGAGTAATTGTTACCGGAATCTCTTCTGAATTTATTTTCAGTTTCTCTGTTATTTAAGGTATCCTAAAGATTTCCTTAACCGGATCGTTTCTTTATTAACTTAAACTTAAAATCACGATGAGTTGAGAAATTTCATTCTTCAATAATTTCGCTGAAATTTCTTTTCATATGTGTTCTTTCATAAAATTATCCGCAATTGCTGTATTGGTAGTTTCCCTTACCGGTTGTACCAAGCGAACTGACCCCGGCGAACACTTACCTACCATTCAACAGGGCAGTGTTATTTTTATCCATCCCGATGGAAGTGGAGCAAATATGTGGCAGGCTATGCGTCTTTTCAAAGTTGGTCCGGATAAAAATACCTTTTGGGATGATATGGATCATATGGGTTTATACCGGAGTCACCAGGCGGATTGTATCACCACGAGCAGTCATGCAGGGGCCACCGTTCATGCGTTTGGAAAGAAAGTGCCATATGAGACATATGGTGTCCATCCCGACCGACCTGTTATATCTCTAAGTGGTAAAACTTTCAGTATCATGACAGAAGCGCAGAAGGCCGGTAAATCCACTGCCCTGATCAACAGCGGTCATATATGTGAACCCGGAACCGGCGTTTTTGTAGCCAATGCATCTGATCGTGGCAATACCGATACCATTGCTGAGCAGATCATCCGAAGTGGTGTAGATATTATTTTATCAGGTGGTGAAATCTACCTGATCCCTGAAGGGGTTAAAGGATTTCACGGAAAGCCGGGAAAAAGAAAAGATGGAAAAAATTTGATCGAAGTAGCAAAAGAATTGGGCTATACGGTTGTTTATGAAAAGGACGAATTGACATCGCTCCCTTTTGAAACCAATAAAGTTTTGGGTGTATTTGCTGCCAAACATACATTCAATGATTTGAGCGAGGAGGAGTTGGCAGAAAATGAGTTACCAATGTACGAGCCAATTGCTCCTACACTTGCCGAAATGACTGATTTTGCCTTAAAACTGCTCGAATATAAGCAGAGGCCCTTTTTAATGATAATCGAGGAGGAAGGTTCAGATAATTTCGCAAATAAAAACAACGCTCTTGGTGCGTTGACTGCATTATCCAGAGCTGACGAGGCAATTGGGGTTGCACAAAATTATATCAATTATTATCCGAATACATTGTTGATAACTGCGGCTGATAGTGATGCCGGAGGAATGCAGGCTTGTACATTTGGAAACGACCTCATTCCCGGTGATTCACTCCCGCCTTTCAATTCGAACGGTGCTCCTGTTGACGGTATAAACGGAACCGGAACGATGCCTTTTATTGCTAAACCTGACCGTAACGGTAATGAACTTCAGTTTGCTATTACCTGGGCAACCTATGATGATGTGTATGGAGCCGTAATCGCTAAAGCACATGGATTAAATGCCGAACGATTACCGAACAATGTTGACAACACTGAAATCTACAAATTGATGTATGTAACTCTTTTTGGTCATCTTCCATAATTGCTTGCTTCTAACCAATCATTGTTGATAATTTTCCAGATCGGGTTGTTAACCTGTTCATAGTGTTGTACTTTTGCTGCAATCAAAAAAAAAATAAATTATTTATGAAAAAGATTGTCGTAGTTCTGATGTTGGTTCCGGTTTTATTTGCTTGCAACAGAAACAAAATTGAAAATCTTGAAAGTCGCAATGACAGTTTGGTACAGGTTGCCACTGCAAAAGATCAGGCATTGAATGACTTCCTGACTGCCTTTAACGATATTCAGGATAACCTTGATTCGATCAAAGAAAAGGAAATGATGATCACTGAAAAAACAGTTCATAAAACAGAACTGAAAAAGAATGCAAAAGATCAGATCAACGATGATATCAACGATATTTACCGGCTTTTGAATGAAACACGTGAAAAACTCAACGATACAAGATCAAAACTCGGTGGTTCGAACAAGCAGATCAAGGAGCTGGAAAAAATGCTGAGTCGTTTGGGTGAGCAATTGGAGGAGCGGGATCAAACCATTGAACAACTCAGACTTGATCTTGAGTCGATGAATATTAAGATCACAAATTTATCAGGTGATGTAAAGCGGCTTACCGATGAAGGAAAGCAGAAATCTCAAACCATCGAAAACCAAAAAGAACTGATCAATGAAAAGACCGGCGAACTGAACACAGCATATTATGCATTCGGTTCGAAGCGGGAATTGCGTGATAACAATATAATTACACTGGAAGGTGGATTTATCGGGATCGGGAAGGCAGAAAAACTGACTGACGATCCGAACCGCGAATTATTTATTAAGATTGATATTCGTGAAACAACCAGTATTCCGATACCGGGTGATAAAGCCGAAGTGGTTACGCCACATCCACCCGAATCTTATGTGATTGAAGGAGAAGGTAAGGAGCAGGTACTGAAAATAACAGACAGCAAATCTTTTTGGAAGTCATCAAAATATCTTGTTGTGATCACCGATTAATTTTCTGACGGATTAGAGTAAAAATAAAAGCGGCTGGAATGTTCCAACCGCTTTTTTGTTTTGTATGGGTATAAAAATCAATATTCGTCTTCATGAAAGAAAAAATCTTCCTTTGTAGGATATTCAGGCCAGATGTCTTCGATGCTATCATAAACATCGCCCTCATCCTCAATTTCTTTAAGGTTTTCGATTACTTCCATGGGCGCACCGGACCGTATCGCATAATCGATCAGTTCATCTTTTGTGGCCGGCCACGGAGCATCCTCTAATTTTGAAGCCAGTTCTAATGTCCAGTACATATTAGATTCGGTTTAAATTTTTTGCAAAAGTAATTTTTTTTAAATTCCATCAAAATAAAATCGTTATTATTTAAATCGCATTTGTATTGCCCTATTTTCGAGGCTTCCAGGCGATTTCATCAGCGTCGAATGTTTTGGCCATCCTTCTGGCCAATACAAAAAGATAGTCTGAAAGACGATTCAGATATTTGATGATCAGGCTATCGACTGCGTGTTTCTCTGCCAATTTGATGGTTAAACGTTCCGCACGCCGGCAAATTGTTCGTGATATATGACAATACGAAACCACCGGATGTCCGCCCGGGAGAATGAAATTTTTCAAGGGCTCCAGGTGGGTATTCATTTCATCAATTTCCTGTTCGAGTTTCAAAATATCTTCTTCGCTGATTGCAGGAAGATTTGCAACACTCTCGGGCCGGTCAGCCGCCAGGTGCGACTCGGCTGTGAAAATATTGGATTGAATTTCAATGATCAAATCCCTGAATCGCAAAGGGATGTCCTGGTCACGGATAATACCCAGAAATGAATTCAATTCGTCGAGAGTGCCGTATGCCTCGATTCTATCGTGATATTTGGGAACCCTGGTGCCTCCCAGCAAAGATGTTTCTCCTTTATCACCCCCTTTTGTATAAATTTTATATTCTGTTGCCATGTATTAACTTTCCTGTGTTTCCAATTTGGATGATTCCGGGATGGTAGGGTTTTTATTGATTTCATCTGAAGCTACCATACCGTCGATCAATCGTATTATCCGCTGTGCATGTTGTGCAATATCTTCTTCATGTGTTACTACGATGATGGTATTTCCGGCTCTATGAATTTCATGCAGCAAAGCCATGATCTCAACAGAAGTTTTTGAATCGAGGTTTCCGGTTGGTTCATCTGCCAAAATGATCGAAGGTTTGTTTACCAGCGCCCTGGCTACCGCAACCCTTTGTCTTTGTCCTCCTGATAGTTCATTCGGTTTGTGTAACATACGGTCGCTCAACTGCACATTTGATAAAACTTCCTTGGCCCTTTCCATACGCCTGTTTTTATTAAATCCTGCATAAATAAGGGGCAGCATCACATTCTCGAGGGCTGTGGACCGGGGAAGCAAATTAAATGTTTGAAATACAAAGCCGATCTCTTTATTTCGAATTTCTGCCAGGTTGTTATCGTCCAGTTTGCTGACATCATAACCGTTGAGCAGATACTGACCGCTTGTTGGTGTGTCAAGACATCCCAATAGATTCATCAGGGTTGATTTACCTGATCCTGATGGCCCCATCAGAGCTACAAACTCATTTTTTTTAACGGATAGGTTAATACCCCGCAGTGCCCTGACTACTTCGGTGCCAACCTTAAACTGCCTTTTGATATCGATCAGCCTGATAACTTCGTTTTCCATGCCTGTAAATGAATTAACCGGTTTAACTAAAAACCCGCCTGATTATTGTAAACAGCCTCAATGGTTCGGGCCTTTTTTATTGCTTTTCAGCAAAGATACCCAAAATTAAAACCGGATTTGAAAATCTTCTTTCGACAAATCATCATTGATAAATACCAGCCCCATGAAAAACAAATCTACTGACAGGTTAACAGAATTGCTGTATTTGATATGTTCCCAGGCTTGCTCCATTTCTGCTGACCAGTGAATATCGTCGAAAACAAGACATGTTCCTTTAACGGCTTTGGAAACACATTGTTCAAAATAACGAATGGTTGGTTCTTTACGGTGATTCCCATCGATGAAGATCAGGGTGGGAAATTCGTTTTGTCCGATCCAACGGGGAAGTATTTCATCAAAATTTCCGTTAAGCAGGGTGATGTTTTGCAGGTTTAATTGCCTGAAGTTTTGAGCAGCGATGGCGGAAATATTCGGACATCCTTCGATGGTTGTGAGTTTTGATTGGGGTTGTCCGAATGCCATATAGGCTGAACTGAATCCGAGAGATGTGCCGAGCTCGAGAATATGTAACGGTTTTAGATGCCTTGCCAGCCTGAACATCAGTCTCCCGTATTTTTTCGGTTTTGATGAGGTTTTTGCAATTTTCGACACAGGCCGACGATTGCTTTTAATTGTCTTTGAACCTGCTCCCAGGTCTGTAACCTCAATAATTTCGGTTGAGCGAAGCAGAGACTTTTTTAAGTTTTCGATTGATTTATATGCAGGATATTCTGTTTTGTCATATAGAACTTCATTCACAAGGTTAAATAAAAAGGGGGAGTGTATTCCGAACTTTGTTTTGGAATGGAGGAGGTAATTGATATAACGAAGCGCGTAATCTACCTTTTGCATCAGGCAAAGGTAAAGTTTCGGACTGAAATAAAAAAGGGAGATATGAGTACCTCCCTTCTGTATTTTTGAATTACAAAGTTTTTTATTTCTAGTAGAATCTCACCCTGTTATCAACCAGCCCTGAATTATCCTGCAGGGTTGTAATAAAAGAGTTATTTGAAACCTTAGCCCTGAAGTTCATCAGCATTTGTTTGTTATACATGGTATAGTCCTCATCAGCAGGTGCAGGAGTAATTTTATCAACTTCAATAATGAAGGCAGCATTATTACCTTTAACCGGCTCAGAGATAGTACCCGGATCAACGCTGAATATTTTTGCCAGCAAATCCGGTTCGTTTCCATATCCTGCAATATTCCTGGCATTGAAGAATACCGATTCGAGGGTGTCAACCGTAGCGGATAATGCGCTTGCAATGGCGGGCAAACTATTGTTATTTGCTTTGGCCTGTTTCATGCGTTCAACGATCATATCGCCTTTCAGATCTTTAATGACAAGGGGCTCGAGACGATCGCGCAGATCTTCCATATCGGGAATGCCCTTTTCGTGAATGGCTGTTAGTATAGCCACCACGTATTTATCGTCCATGGTGAATACATTGGATACATCTCCAATGTCGATGCCTTCAGTATAAGCCCATTGGATAATGGTTCTGGGATATTCGATACCTGCGATACGATTGGTCATCGGCGTTAAGTAGGTTGCCGAACGTTTTGAAAGTCCGCGGCCTGTACTCAGGGTATCAAATGATTCAATGGAGTTTGCCTTACCCTGGAATTCGCTGGCCTGTGCAAACACATCCTGGTATGTGTCCTGGCTGGGAGTGATGGCGATATTGATTACCGCAACCCTGACTTTTTTAGCAGGTTCCTTTTTGCCGGTTACTTTGATAATATGATAGCCAAACCTTGATTCGGCCATGGTTATATCACCTTCATCATGTGTAAGCACAGCCTGGTTAAACGGATACACCATCGAACCATCGGCAAACCAACCGAGGTCTCCTGAATTGTCGGCAGCTGATGGATCATCTGACATTTCGGAGGCAATTGATTCCATGCGGCCGGGATTATTTTTAACAACATTGAGAAGGCTATCGGCCATTTTTTCTGCTTCGGCTTTTGTTCTTGTAACATCTTCTCCGGCCATCATTGCACCTGCATATGAAATCAGTACATGGCTGGCTTTCATCGAGTCAGGACGAAACTCTACCTCCATCAGTTTGGCCATATGCCACGCATTATCATGAATATAAGGTTTTACAAATGCACCCGGTTCTGCGTTGAAAACGACAGTGTCGATGCCAAGCGGCAATTCACCTTGTTTAAAGAAGGTACTGTCGTAGCGATTATCCGATTCACTGTTTACGAACAA
The DNA here is from genome assembly GCA_020438135.1 of Bacteroidales bacterium. Lineage (GTDB taxonomy): Bacteria > Bacteroidota > Bacteroidia > Bacteroidales > JAADJA01 > JAADJA01. The sequence goes on from JAGQVF010000157.1 coordinate 23,282, forward strand.
CGGAACATTTTCTGCCATTTTAAAGTCTTCAAAAATATCGGCCACATCTTCCCTTATCCTTTTTCTGTCGGCTGCCGAAGGATTAACATTAAAAACGACATATTCAATATCGCGTGATTCATCCTGCTCGTAATTGTATTTATAATCCTCGTAATAGGCTCTTAATTTCTCATCTGTCAGGTTTACCGCGCTGTCCTGAATTTCTTTAAAAGGTACGGCAACCAACCTGACTGATGCACTGGTTTTTTTCTCAACAAAGTCCATATACAGTAATGTATCGGGCATGTAATATCCCTGACTGATGAGGCTTTTGTACTTATTTCTGAGCCTGTCTTCTTTTATTGCAGCAACAAAATCTTCCCATTGAGCCCTTGCATTGGGATCCATTTGGTCGAGTTGTTTCATGTAATTCCTGACCAGTTCAGGATCATATTGTTGTGTTTCCGGATCTTTAAAATATTGTTTGATGTAGGCATGCGGGTTGTCGCCCTGAATTAATTCAAACAATTCATCTGCAGTAACATGCAGCCCGATTTCATCATATTGATTATCCAGAATAATTTTTTGCACGATCTGATCGAAGGTTTGTTGTTTGATCCTGAAAACCTCTTCAGATGTGAGATTATCCTTGTTTTGGTTTTGTTTCTGGATTTCTACATTCTTTTCATACTGATTATCGAAATACGTATAAGAAATGTCTTCACCCATCACTTCAGCAATATTCACAGCCTGCCGGTTACCTGAGCGGGGCGATAAAAAGTCGCCCAGTACAAAAGCTGCAAGTGCAACCCCCACAATGATTACGAGTAATCCTGACTGTTTTCTGATTGTTCCAATAAGCGCCATAATTCCATTTTTTAAAAGAATTTGCAAATGTACAATAACTTAATTGAATGATGAAAGCATGTGTAAATAAAATTTTGGTTAATTCACACGTTCATAGCCGATAACTAAAAGATTTAATCTTTGGTTCTGTCGATTTTAAGATATACTTTTTCGATGCGGGTTTCTGTGGCTTCTTTAATTACGAAATGAAAGCTTTCGTAATGTATTTCTTCGCCAACGGAGGGGATGCTTTCATGAATTTTAATGATCAATCCGCCCAGGGTTTCATATTCATCTGACACCGGAAGGAATAATTTATAGTTTTCGTTGAGATAATCGATCTCGTGACGGGCTGAAAAGATATACTCATCCTTGTTGATCTCAATTTCTGTAAGCTCCTCAATATCATATTCATCTTCAATCTCACCAAAAATTTCTTCAATGATATCTTCAAGTGTAACAATTCCCGATGTTCCACCAAATTCGTCGACCACCACTGCTATACTTTTGTGTTCTTTAATAAAGGTATTTAGCACATTGTGAACCAGCATGGTTTCAGGGAAAATTGGAATGGAACGAGTGATGGAGGCAGTATCCTTTGGAACGTTAAAAACATCGGATGTGTGCACGAACCCTATGATATTATCGATGGTATCACGGTAGATCAATATTTTGGAATGTCCTGAATCAATAAAGGCTTTTTTAATAGTTTCGATCGATTCTCCAATTTCGAGTGCAGTAAGATCGGTTCGCGGAACCATACATTCCCGTAGTTTAACATTTTTAAAACCAAGGGCATTTTGCAACATCTGTAACTCCTGTTTTACTTCCGTTTCTTCTTTTTGATCAGGTACAAACTCACGGATATAATGATCGAGATCAATCGGGCTGAACTGGTAACCTTCTTTGGATGGACTAACCCTGAATATTTTAGTGATGATCAGTTCTGATATGCCTACCATGGTTCTGATAAAAGGATATAAAAACCAATAAAGCATATTAACCGGGATGGCAAACACTTTCAGAATGGCATTCGACTTAAGTCTGAAAAGTGCTTTGGGAATGAATTCGGCGGTGATGAGAATGATCAGTGTTGAAATGATGGTTTGAATCAGTAGTACAAGAATATCGGAGTTCAATTGCGGGCCGAGTGCACGTGATATGATCGGTTCAAGAATGTCGGCCATGGCAATACCATAAATTACCAGTGCGATGTTGTTTCCTAGAAGCAAAGTGCCCAGGATGCGCGAAGGATTTTTAACAAAGTATGCAAGAATTTTACCGGATATAAAGCCCTTGTTCTTATCAAGCTCTATCATCAGTTTATTGGATGAAATAAAAGCTATTTCCATACCTGAAAAAAAGGCTGAAAAAACAAGTGTGATCAATACGATTATCCAATCATTCATGCAAAGTGTGCTTTGGTTGGTATTATTTACTTCCCGCGACGAACCATATTGTTCTGAATAATATCCGGTTATTGATTTTCCTCATCCGGATAAACATTAAACTCACCAGTTGGATTTTTAATTACATATGAATCAAAGTTTTCATCTGATTGCAACCCATCGCCGTAAAGTACTTCGTCGGGTTTGGTAATTTTAATGAATACCTCCGAATAGATGATTCCCTTTTTCCGGTCCCAGATGAGTTCTTCGGTATTTAACTGCTCCTGCTTTTCAACATTTTTAACGATCACATTGTTCCGGGCTTTCATGATATCTTTATTTTCATAGATGATGCCGTAATTAGCAGTAATCTCTGATTTAGGCTGCATCACCGAATCGTAAAAAATCACCTGGAAGCCTTCCGGAAATTCAAGGGTTGTTTCATTCGCTTCGTGCCTGATCATGAGAGGTCCGCTCAAATGGGCCTGCATTTTGCCCGAGTCGCTGTATATCACTTCAATATCGCGTGCAAATTCTTCCGGTAGGGAATCAACCTGTGAGAGTAGATTAATGGTTTTGATATCATTTTCGCATGACATACATAAAAGCAAAACAACCATCAATCCCAAACCTGTTGTTAAGATTTTATGGATGGTTGTTTTGCTTTTAGCTGTTGTGCTCACTATTCAAATGATTCATCTTTAGTCAGAAGCCCTGACTGTGGTTGTTTCGTTAATCCAGCAACCAACCGTATACGAATCCCCCACTTTCAGATCATAAAAGAAGATGGTTTCTGTAGCGGGGAAATATTGTTTAAATGTATTGATCTTTGAATTGGCAAGTTCAGCCACTGAGGGATCAACATTTTTTGCTTTGATGTATTTATCAACGGCCGGCCAGTAAGCCGCTTTGCTGGTTAAATCGTTGTCACCGCAACTGGCAGCACTGGCAACATACATATCTCCGATTAAAATGTATATTTTACCATCGCTGGGCCTGATCTTCAGTACATCATAAGCTTCGGCGCGGGCCTTGCTGTAATTTTTCATCTGGAAATACACATTGGCAAGCAGAAAATGTACGTCCACTTTATCGTTTTCATCCTCATAAAGATCAACGGCTTGTTGCAGGAATTTAACCGCCTCATCGTATTGTTCGTTTTTAATTTTGAGTTTCCCGATTAGTTCTGCAGTAAGTGCCGAAGGTTCCAGCGTATTCAGTTTCTCGAGCACCTCCAGGTAGAAGGGTGAATCGGTGCAATCTTTTTTATCCAGCGTTTTTACAACTTTTTTAAGAAGGTCGACATCTTCCGGGTTGTTATTGTATTTCACTCTGTAAAGCCCGATCATGTCGTCGCATGAGCCATAAGGCTCAAAAGAAAGTTCGATATTTCCCTGTATGTTTTCCCAATAGGTAACTCTTTTTTCATCATTTTTTGCCTGGTATTTTTTAATATTATGCTCAATAATGCTACTGGCTTTGTCATAAATATCTACCAACAGGGTTGTGTCTGCTTTGCCGGCTTTCACCATTTTTTCAGCAGCTCTGAAATAATAGATAAGAACCGGGCCGTTCGTTTCATTCCCTTCCAGTTCTACCGATTCTTTGAGTGCATTGTAGGTTTCTTCATAAGCCGAAGGCCTTAGCTTATAGAGGTCAGATCCTTTTTTTCCCAGCACATATCCACGGTTTCCAAAGTATTCTATCCTTCTGTCATACATCATCATCAGGGTGTCGATATACTTTTCTTTACGTTCTTTTTCGGTTTCGTTTTTTAAGATCTCTTCCAAAAGCTTTTCGCCGTGCAGGTAAATATTTTTAGTGCTTTTAGGGCAATTCAAAAATACCCATCTCCAGGGTTTAACTGCATCTTTCCATGCTGCATTTGAATAATCGCTGGCTTTCCATTGCCTGAAAAATTCGTAATAAAGTGAGTTGTTCATTACACACTTCACACTGTCTTCTCCGTATTTAGCTGATAAAGTATCCTGGGCTTTCAGAGACCCTGCGAAAATTAGTCCTGTTAATAAGGCAATGACGATTACTGCTTTTGTTTTCATTGTTTGTAAATAGCTTGGTTTTAACATTTTAATTTACAAATGTAAGAATTATTATAAATTGTTTAATTGTATCTCCGTTTGAAGAACCACCACTCGTATATTGAGATTCCCACAAATATGTTGTAATATTCTTCACGGATCAGATTTTTATTTTGTGTTCCGAACCTGCCGTATTCAACTCCGAAATTGATCATCGATCTGGAACCTCTGACGGCAGCACCACGCAATGGCAAACCAAATCCAAAAGTTATACCAAATCCTGTCAGTTGTTCATCGCTGAGTTTCAAACTAGAAAGGTCATAATGTATACCCCAGCGGTAATCTATTCTTTTATAATACGATAGGCTGTTTGCATCCGGGATGATCTGTCCGCCGAATTGAATGCTCTGACTGTTAACAAGGGAATCGTTTACCCCGAATGTTTGATAATTACCCCATTCGTCGAGGCTGTAATCGAGGCCTATCAGCCAGTGGTTTCTTTTCGAAAGGCTGATCCCTGCACCATATCCGGCCGGCATCACCACATCCCCTTCTTCGTCGATATTGTATGAAATGGTATCGAGGATGATGTCGACGCCGCTGATGGTTCTCTGGTAAGAGCGAACCAGCCTGTTGCGTTTTGCCGACATGTTTTTCTCCGGTCTGTATGTTGCACCGACAACCAGGTTCAGATTATTTTCAAAGGTTGTGTAGTACTGCGCACCAAATTCAAAGTCAAAATCTTTAATCGAAACGGAATTATCCAGCCTTGTGTTGATATAATAAGCTGAATCGGGATAGGTAACCTTTTGGATCCTGTCGATCGTTCCAAAAAGATAGGAAGCATTTACACCAATCGAAAAATGATCTCCAAAACGAAAAGCATTGCCAAGGTAAAATTTGCTTAATCCTCCTTCACCTTTAAAAATATATGCCGATTTACCCGTAAATTCATCAAAATCGGTATCCGTAACTTCATACCCCACTCCACTGAAAGGTAGTAGTCCGAAGCTGCTTCGCCACCAATTGGTAACCGGAAAACCAAAAATAAGGTGATCCAAAGTGGCATAGCTATAAGATTCACTGAATTCGGTGGTGTTGAGGGTGGTGTTGTTGCCTTTCAGGCTTCCTTCGAAAACGAAAGAGGTGCTGTCGAAGGCAGTATACGAAGCCGGATTTTTTACGTTGATCGTAAAATAGTCGCGTGTGGCTATTCCGATCTTTCCCATGCTGTAGTTGCGCATGTTGTTGCCCTGATACAGTTTTCCCAAACCAAAGGCCGAATAAGGCGAACTCAGGTTCGACTGGGCCATTCCGATGCCCATCGAAAAAATCAAAATGATACCTGAAATGATGAAACGTTTACCGTAAGTTTTCCACATTATGTCTTAAAATATCCTTCAGACCCACCAATACTAAATTTGAAACTGCAAAGATGTTACTTTTTAAGTACTTATCAAAATAATTCATGTCGCCGCCGGTAAGCACCACCCGAAGGCCGGGGTACCTATTTTCATAGATCCCAATGGTACCTTTCACTTCTTCACGAATGCC
>JAGQVF010000158.1:0-4246 GCA_020438135.1 Bacteroidales bacterium
GGAACGAGCATGGGGTCGATTATCGGCGGGCTATATGCACTGGGTTATTCAGCCGATCAGTTGGACAGTATTATCCGATCGGTGAATTGGGACCTCGTCCTTTCGAACAGTATTCCATTCAATTATATTGCCTACGAAGAGAAAGGTTATTATGCAAGGTATCTGGCAGAATTTGAATTGGCCAATGGCAAACTTCAGTTACCTTCGGGATTAATAGAAGGGCAGGTACTGGGTGACAACCTTACTCGGTTTACTTGGCCTTCGAACAAATACACTGATTTTGATGAATTTCCAATCCCATTCAGGTGTGTAGCAACTGATGTATCCACCGGGAAACCAATTGTTTTTAAAGAAGGTTCACTGGCAAAGGCTATCAGGGCGAGTATGGCTATTCCTACTGCATTCACGGCTGTTGACCTCGACACCACACTTGCCGTAGATGGCGGCGTTGTTGATAATTTTCCCGTAGAAGAGGTTATCAATATGGGTGCTGATATTGTGATTGGTGTGAGTGTCGGAGACGGATTAAAATCAGCCTATGACCTCGAGGGTATGTCGCAGATTCTCTTTCAGGTGTCGATGCTTCCGAGCCTCACCAGAATGGAGACCTTGATTGAACAATGTGGTATTTATATTCGTCCTGACCTGAAAGACAACAGTACGGCAAGTTTTGGTAAATATGCCGAAATACTTGACCTCGGGTATGCCGCCGGTGATGCCCATCGATCTGATTTCAGAAAATTGGCTGATTCGCTGGGATTAACCGCAAAACCCGTTCAGGGTCTTAAGATAACTGATGTCAGATATAAGGTTGGTGAAATTGTTGTAAAAGGGCAGGACCAGTCTCATTCAAAGCTGATCCTGTCAAAACTTGGCATTAAGGTAGGTGACTTGATCAGTTATAATAACCTGGAAAAGGGAATCGAATCCGTTTTTGGAACCACCCATTTTGCGAAGGTTGCCTCAGAACTTGAACCTGTTGAGGGCACAGACATGTACAGGTTAACCCTGATCGTCAGGGAGAAAGAGTCAACCCTTATGAAAGCAGCCTTTCATTACGATAATGTGTTTTCCGCAGGAATAGTACTCAACCTGACTTTTAGGGAATTATTGGGTAAATCTTCAAGAACAATTCTGTTGGGAGATATTTCTAAAAATCCAAAAATGAGGGTCGACTATCTGAAATATATCGGCAAAAAACAAAATTTGGCATTACACGCAACATATGATTATTCAAGTGAGCAAATCCCCAACTATAACAAAGGCAAGCTTGAGGATATCGAAGTCTCTTACGAAAACCAATTGGCTTTGGGGTTTATCACTACTCAGTCGTTGGGACATAGTTTTTATGTTGGTGGTTTATACAGATTGCTGAATCAAAAATTTAAATTTAACAATATCACACCTGAAGGATTAAAAAACGGACAGTTCAATGTGGCCAGTTTAGATCTGAATTATCAAAGTAATACTTTGAACGACAGGAATTATCCAACCTTTGGTAAGGAAATCGCGGTGCTGGGTCGTTTTAGCTTTTATAATGATTATCAGGTGAAATATGATAAAGGGGTGGATGTCATTTATATACCACTGGATTTATTCGGGACAATAATTGAATGGCCCTTAACCGAAGAAGATTTTAACAATCTCATCATTGATCCCTTTACCCCGGACAGGTATGGAACTTTGAGTGTCAGGTACAGACAATTTATTAATGTAAGTCCCTATTTTCAATTGATCCCATTGATATCCTCAGGTATAACGATTTCAGAATCTCCGGAAGGTTCACTTTTTTATAACTACCGGATTGGGGGTTTTCAGAGGGTTAAATATGACGATGTACCTTTTGTTGGGTTAAATACCTATGAAGCTGATTATGATAACTTTTTTATTGGAGGCTTGTTCCTGCAAAATGTGATCCTTAAAAACTTTTTTTTAAAGTATGGTGCAAACCTTTTACTTCCACATGATCATGTACCTGTTAATGATTTAAAATCACTTGGAACCAAACAATTCACCGATGAAGCCATGTTGGGATACGGAGCAGAACTGACCTATAAAAGTTTCCTTGGTCCGGTGAACCTTGGTCTCGGCAATAATACCGTAGATGGTCGGTTTAGATTTTATTTATCTATCGGATTTTCACTCAACTATTCCGATTAACGAACCCAGGCTCATAGTTTCCCTGGTTTTTAATTTTTTCAATAATTTCGTATTAAAATCCACGCAAGATGATACAATATTTCGATAAGATTGCTTCCGAATTGAATATTCATTCCGACCAGGTAGAAAATACCGTAGAACTTCTTAATGAGGGAGCTTCCGTTCCTTTTATAGCGCGCTACCGGAAAGAAGCAACCGGCAGCCTGGATGAGCTGGCTATTACGGCCATCAGGGATATGATGGAGAAACTGAAGGAACTTGATAAACGACGTGAAACCATTCTCAACTCCGTTGAAGAACAAGGGAAGCTTACGGATGAATTAAAAAAACAGATTGAAGAAGCAGCTACGATTACCGAACTGGAAGATATCTATCTGCCCTATAAACCGAAACGAAAAACCCGGGCTACCATTGCGGTATCAAGAGGTCTGGAGCCTTTGGCAAAGATCATCATGGCACAACATCACGATGATATTGAAGACCGTGCCTTGCGTTTTGTAAACCCGGCCAAAGAGGTGGAAACAGTTGAGGATGCCATCAAAGGTGCCTGCGATATCATCGCTGAGTGGATCAATGAAAACAAACATGCCCGGCAGCGGATAAGGGGGCTTTTTATTCGCACTGCTACCATTGAATCGAAGGTTGTAAAAGGAAAGGAAGCCGAAGGAGCCAAATACCAGAATTATTTTGATCACAGTGAACGGATCATGAAATCGCCATCGCACAGGTTGCTGGCTATGTATCGTGGCGAAAAAGAAGGATTTCTTAAACTGAAGATCGGACCGGATGTAGAGGAAGCGCTCGACATGCTGGAACGACAATTTGTGAAAGCCGATAACGTTTCGGGCGATTTGGTTTACGATGCGCTGAAGGACAGCTACAAACGATTGATGCAACCGTCTATCGAAACCGAGATCCGGGCGATGGCCAAAGAGCAGGCAGATGAACAGGCAATCCGTGTTTTTGCTGAAAACCTCAGGCAACTGCTGATGGCTGCACCAATGGGACAGAAACGCACACTGGCCATCGATCCGGGGTTTACCTCGGGTTGTAAACTGGTTTGCCTCGATCAGCAGGGGAAATTGTTGCACAACGAAACCATCTATCCTCATCCGCCGCAAAATGAGATCAAACAGTCGATCCATAAAATCCTGCAACTGGTCAATGCCTATAAAATTGAAACCATTGCCATTGGAAACGGTACAGCAGGACGTGAAACCGAAAATATGTTTCGCAAGATCAGGTTCGATAAAGAAGTAACGGTAGTAATGGTGAATGAAAGCGGTGCTTCGGTATATTCTGCCTCGCCGGTGGCCCGGGAAGAATTCCCGGATTATGATGTTACGGTTCGGGGAGCGGTTTCCATCGGCAGACGTTTGATGGACCCACTGGCCGAACTGGTTAAGATCGATCCGAAATCAATAGGAGTGGGGCAATATCAGCACGATGTGAATCAACCTCTGTTGGGAAAAGGTCTCGACGATACCGTGATGAGTTGTGTGAACGCCGTAGGTGTAGAACTCAATACGGCGAGCAAACAGTTGCTGTCGTACGTCTCGGGATTGGGGCCATCCATTGCGCAAAACATCGTTAGCTACAGAAATGAAAACGGTGCTTTTACCTCCCGTGAAGAATTGAAAAAAGTTCCCCGGCTTGGTGATAAAGCCTTTGAACAAGCCGCCGGTTTTCTCCGGATAAGGAATGCTGAAAACCCGCTTGACCAAAGTGCGGTTCATCCTGAAAGTTATCCTGTGGTTAAAAAAATGGCCGGGAAGCTCAATTGCAGTGTTTCGGACCTGATGAGCAGTGAAGAACTCAGGAGGAAGATTGACCTGAAGGAGTTTGTTACGGAAAGCATTGGTATACCTACCCTGACCGATATAATGGAAGAACTCGCCAAGCCGGGACGCGACCCGCGAGAAAAATTCGGCTTTTTTGAGTTTGATAAAAACATCCGAACCATCGACGACCTCGAAAAAGGGATGGTACTGCCTGGTATCGTCACAAACATAACCGCTTTCGGTGCTTTTGTGGATATCGGAATCAAACAAAACGGTTTGATCCATGTAAGCAACATGGCTGATCA
>JAGQVF010000158.1:4319-18028 GCA_020438135.1 Bacteroidales bacterium
GATAAGGTGAGAAACCGGATTCAGTTGTCGCTGAAAGATGTGGATTAGTTATTTATTCATAGCTCAATTCCTGTTTGCCGTGTCATCAGGGTAAGCAAAGATATATTCCCTCAAAATTTCTGAAACTTTCTTACGTTTGTAAATTAAATTTTTTAAAATATTCATGGGCATCAGGCTTTTCATCATCATTGCGATCCTTTACTTTGTATCACTGGCAAGTTATTCTTTTTCCCAGCGCATCCAGGGTGCCGTAATTGGCGGGTTTAATCTTGCGCAGGTAGATGGTGATGAAGTATATGGTTTTAAAAAATTTGGTGCCAATGCTGGCCTTGCTGCCATCGTTCCGGTAGGCGATAATTTTCTGGGCAGCATGGAAATACTTTTCAACCAGAAAGGTTCATACCAGGGGAAACAATATCTCGATGAAGATACCCTCGGTAACGAATTGAACGGAAAATATAACCTCAGATTGAACTACCTCGAAGTCCCATTTCTTTTTATGTATAACGATAAGGATATCATCACCGGAGGTGTGGGTTTTTCATATGGCCGACTTGTAGGTGTCAGGGAATACGAACACGGTCGCCGTGTGGAAACCACTACCCTGAATGATGGACCTTACGAGCGTGACGATTTTAATATCCTTGCAGATGTACGTTTCAGGATTTATAAAAAGCTAAAACTGAATATCCGTTACGCTTATTCACTTTCGAAAATCAGAACCCGTGTATTTTATGATACACGAGGCGTATACGATATCAGCCGGGATCAGTTTAATAATTTGATCACTTTCAGACTGGTATATATGTTTAATGAAAAGCCACCGCTGGCTGATTCTAAAAACAAAGATTCAGGCTTTTAATCCTGCTTCTCCAAATTTTCAGAACCATTTCAAACAATCCTCAACGTTTCCCATATTTAGGGTTTTCCTTTATCTGTTTACGTTGATTACCCTATATCATACTCAATTACCCTTGTGTAATTTTGATTCGTTTGAAAAGCTAGACATAAAGGGCTGTAAACCAGGAGTTGTAGCCACCTGTCACACCGATTGAATCAGGTAAACGATTTTATAAACTCTCTACTTAGTTTTAGGGGATGCAGCAATGGCGCTTCATCCTCTTTTTTTATTCTTCAGATATGATCCCACCGGTCAATCGTAGCAATTCGGTTCTTGTGTCGATCAGGTCGTAGATCGCTTCCAGCCGGCGAAAAGCAGCATTCAGGTATATCAACTGCACATCGCGGAAATTGAATGAATTGATGGTTCCACTGCGGTATTTTTCGGTAGAAATTTGCATGTTGAGTTCGGCACTTTCGATGTTTACCTCGGCCACCTCGTACAATTGCTTGCGGATCGAATACAGATCATACTGATTCAGGAGGTAATTCCCGAGGGTCTGTTCCAACTCACGGGTTTCAAGTTGACCGATCTGCTCGCTGATTTGCGCAGCTTTGATGGCTCTCCTTGTATTTCCACCGTTAAAAAGATTAAAACTGAGCGTGAAATTCGCATAGTAGTCGAAAGAGTTGGTATTGATGGGGTCCATATCGGTATATTTCAATCGTCTTTCACCATAATCAGCACCGGCATTCATACTGACCACAGGATACAAATTGCTTTTTTGTATACCGATCTCTTTTTTGAGGATCTCCTGGTTTACATATTGATTCCGAAGGTTTTTATTGTCCGCCATCATGCTGTTGTATAGTGTGTCGTAGTTGTAGGTTGGTCTTTTCACCTGGAAAGAATCGGTCAGAAAAAACTGTGATTCAACCGGTTCACCCAGCAAAAGATTCAGGTTGAGGTTTGCATTTTTAACATTTAACTGCTGAAGCAGATAATTGGTTGAATCGCTATAGAATGAGTTTTTAGCCTGAAGCACATCAAAGGTTACCGAACTTCCGAGGTCCTGCCGGGCTTGTTCATAACGAAAGCGATCACCGGAAAGCGCTTTCACTTTGTGGAGAATTTCCAGCTTTTCCTGTTCGAGCAACACTTTATAATATCCCAGGATGATCGCCTGAATGGTATTTTCAACCACCAGGGTTGAGTATCCTTCCGAAAGAGATTCCAGTAATTCGAGTTTATCCTTATTCATTTTCACACCAAAACCACTGAACAACAGCCAGTTTGCATTTACATAAGGTGAAATGGAATGGGTTGTGTATTCTGCCCGTTCGTCGGGATTGGTTTGCAAAGGGCTATCATCATACCGGTTGATATTGGTAGCACCCAGCGATACGGAAGGAAACCTGCCAACCGTACCCCAACTGTTGTTGAGTTTGGCAATTTCATATTCCTGTTCAAAGATTTGCACCTGGAAATTATTTTGTAAACCGATCTGCAAAGCATTGCCCAGACTGAGACTATCCTGTCCTGCCAAAGACATCGGAATGGCCAATATGATCAGTATTTTCAGAAATCTGTATGTCAACATTATCAAAATTTTCTTCATGATCAATCAATGGTTCTTTTGCTATGAATTACAGCTATTTCAACACTTTCGCGGCTGGGCACAGTAGACAACCTTTTTTCTTCTTCTGCAGAAATCTTTTGATTCGGATCGCCCTTCATAATCCAAAGGTTTACCCGGTTAATCAGATATTTCGAATAGCGGTTGAGGTCGTTCAATCCAAGTATGATCACCGGGAAAAAGATGAGGATAAACCCGGTACCGATCAACACACCATAGGCCAGTGCTACCGCCATCGGAACCAGAAACTGCGCCTGGAAACTTCTTTCAAAAATGATCGGGTACAATCCCACCGATGTGGTAATGGTAGTAAGTACAATGGCCCTGAAACGTGCCATGCCTGTTTCAAAAACCGCTTGTTTCACAGGCTTCCCTTCCAGCAAAAGCGAATTGTATTTCGATAAAAATACCACTGCATCGTTGATGATAACTCCCGAAAGGGCAAGCATTCCCCAAACACTCAACAGCGAAACAGGAACACCTTCAACACCATGTCCCCAAAGTGCTCCGAGCCATGAGAGCGGAATCATTGCGATGATTATAAGGCCCTGCCCCACAGATTTGAAGTGCAGTAAAATGATCAGGATCATGAGCAGGAATGCAGGAATAAAAAACTTCCTGATCTGTGCCATGGTTTCATTTGAATCTTTCTTTTGACCGAGATAAGTTACATCAAGGCCAGGGTAACGACTCATCAGTTCAGGGACAATTTCATTTTCGATCTTTTCCTGGATCGGAACCACCGGAGTATCATAGCTTACCACATCGGCGTCAATACGGATCTCACGGGCGCCATTATAATGTTTAATGCTCACGGGGCCACGCTCAATGTTGTAACTGGCCAGTTGCGACAGCGGATATTCGCCGGCAGGGGTTTTAATTCGCATCGACTCCAGTTGGCCGATGTTGATCCGGTCTGATTTTGGATATCGCACCCAAACCCTGAGTTCGTCCTTGCCGTGCTGCAATCGTTGGGCCTGTCCACCAAAAAATCCCTGCCGAACCTGGTTGGTAAGCGAAGCCTGGCTAAACCCCAGGAAATATGCCAAAGGCTTTAGTTTCAGCCGAATTTCCCGCATTCCACTAGGATTTACGTCGGCAATGTTGGTAAGGTCTTCGATCTGTTTCAGGCTTTGCATCAGGTCTTCTTTAGCGTTGTTGAGCAACGTTTCATCTTTACCGAGCAAGCTAACCGAAATGGGCGTTCCGAACGTTGCCCTGCCTTGTATGGTGAGTTTTTCTGCCTCAGGCAGATCACCTGTTTTCTGCTGAACGCGGTTTACAATTTCATAACTCGAAGTTCCGCTGTTTTCCAAATCACGAAGCAAAACAAAAATATTACCGGCATGCGATCCCTGTTCCTTGCCATTGAATGCCGCGCCGGTAGAGAGAAATGTGTAATTCACAAAATCAACCGTATCATTCAGTTCATCTTTCAACTCTTCATTCACTTCCCAGATGTAGTCGTCTATTTTTTTGAGAGTTTCGAGGGTCTGACCCTCACCCGATCCGGGTTTAAATGCAATATCCACATTGAACTGATCGAAAGGGATGGCAGGGAAAAAGGTGGCTTTGATCAAACCTCCGCTGAATAAACCTCCGGTGATCATGATCAGGAAAATGGGTGTGAAGATCACAACATAACGCCACTTGATTACAAATTTCAGGGTTTTGCCATATACTTTGGTTCGCATGAAATCAAGAAAACGATCGAGCCCATCCCGGATCATTTTGCCAATATTTTTATTTACGTTTCTTCTTAAAACCCTGTGGCTGCCAAGGTGAGCCGGCAAAACAAAAAATGCCTCCAACAGGGAGAAAAGTAAGCTGAACACCACCACAAATGCCATTTCGTACATAAATTCCATCCGGCCTTTGATGAAAAAAAGTGCGGAGAAAATTACGATGGTTGTGGTTACAGAAGTGAGCACAGCGGGCAAAACCTCCATGGTTCCGTCGAGGGCTGCTTTACGAGGTGATTTTCCTTTTTCAAAATGGGTGTAAATGTTTTCGGCGATCACAATGCCGTCATCCACCAAAATACCCACCACCAGGATCATCCCGAACAGGGAGATCATGTTAACGGTTATCCCGTAAAATGAGCCGAGAATAAACATCGCACCGAAAGAGGCCGGAATTCCGAGAGCCACCCAAATCGAAAGCCTTAAACTTAAAAAGAGACCCAGCGTGATGAAGATCAAAAGCAGACCCAGTCCTCCGTTTTTGTATAGCAGGTTTAACCTTGCCCCCAGCAGTTCGAGGAAGTCGTAGGTGACGTGCAGTTGCACGTCGGAATGCGTTTCATTCCAGCTTTTCGAATAAGCATTGCAAAAGTCGGCGATGGCAGTTAAATCTTCTTCCGGAAGTTTGAAAACCTGTATGGATACACTGGGGACGCCGTTCATCAGAGATGTACTTGCTACATCGGCAAATTTCATATAAACGTTGCCCACGTCGCCAATCCGAAGGTAACTTCCATCGGCATTTCCACGAATGATGATCTGTTCGATCTCTTCTGGTTTTACGGTCCGGTAGCGGCTCCGGATCATGATCTCTTCCTTTTCCGAACGGATCTGACCACCTGAAATATCCTGGTTATTTGTGGCAATGGCCCGGCTGATCTCATCAAAAGTTAGGTTGTAACGCCGCAGGTTTTCCTCCGAAATTTCAACCGAAAGCTCCAGGTCGGGCAACCCGTTGATGGTGATCTGTGAGATGACCCCGGAATTGTAGAGATCATATTCAATTTCATTTACGTATTGCTTTAAAACCAGGGGATCTACAGCGCCCGACAATCCCATAAAAATGGCAAAGGTGGTGGAACGTTGTTTGTTAACGATCGGTTTTTCGGCATCTACGGGGAAGGAGGTAATTCCATCCACGGAATTTTTAACTTCCATGAGTGTTTCATCGATGTCGTATTCACCGGTAACCTCTACCTGAACGCTTGAGAAATTCTCGGAGGAGGTGCTGTTCACCTCTTTGATGCCTGCAATGCCTTTAAGCGCTTCTTCGATACGAATGGTGATGCCTTCCTCCATTTCCTTGGGAGATGCCCCAGGGTAAAAAACCGTAATGTTGATAAATTTTTCCGATAATTCGGGAAAGAATGACCGGTTCATCGAAAAAAAGCTGGCCATCCCGATCACCAGGATGATGAACAGAATGATGTTGGCATAAAACGGAAACCGGATAAAAGTTGCAATGATCTTTTTCATACTAGTTCAGGATTTCGGCTTTGTGACCCGCTTTGGCATTTACCAGTGGTTCAACAACCAGGTCGGCACCTTCAGGTGCGCCGTTGATCAATGTCCATGTTTCGCCCGATTTTAAAACATCGATTTTATGTTCGGTCAGAACACCGTCGTTTACAAGGAAAATGCGATTCTTGTTAAAAATGGCATTTCTCGGTATTTTCATCGAATTGTCGATGGTTTTGGCTGCAAATTCAGCCCGCAGATATTGACCGGGGAAAAGGGTTTTGCCGGTTTCCTGCGTAAGCGAAACATATACCGTTATGGATTGAGAGGCCGGATCCATAAAATCCGATTTACGGACTACCGTGCCATTCCACTCAATATGCCTGTCTTTGGTTGAAACCGCAACTTTATCACCGGTTTCAATCCAATAAGCATCTTCAATTCTAACCGGAACCTCCAACTCAAGTTTATCGGTCCGGATCAGTGATGCAATGCGACTCCCCGGATTGGCAACCGAACCGGGCTCCAGGTAAACCGCAGTGAAAGTGCCGTCGAAAGGAGCGTAGAGCCGGTATTTCGAAAGCCTGACTTCGGCGCTTTTGATGTTGTAAAAATCGTTAAGGATGTTGCGACTGGCCAGGAAAACTTTTTCTTTGTCAGTATCTGTTTGTGGCAGATCCGGAAGCGGCTGGTCAATTTCAATGGAATTAAAGAAATCGAGGTATTTCTGGTAGCTGTCAGAAAAATCAATTCTGATATCGGGAAGGATGCTTGCAATCCCATTCATAAACCGGCTTTTGCTTGCTTTGAGATTATTTCGTGCTTCCTCATCAAAAATTTTTACAAGCAAAGTCCCTTTCCTGAATTTGGTACCTTCCCGCAAGGTTACCTCGCCCGGTAAAATTTCCCCCTGCACTTCGGCGCTCAGATCAACGGTTTGTTGCGACGATAAACGACCGGTTTCAACGATCATCGCTTCATTTGTTGAATAAGCTACTTTTTCGGTTTTTACAAAAAGTTTGATGTCTTCTTTTTGCTTGTCTTCAGGTTTTTCTGCCATGCCTGACAACATTCCCGAAAAGGCCCACGCTGCAATAAAAAGAATAACGACCGCCAACAGGCTCACCAAAGTTTTTCTCCAGTTCATCGATACATGTATTTAAATTGAAAAAAGGATTTCTTAAGAATAATTAATCATGCGACAAATGTAATCAATATCACTGCTACATCTGGGATTGCATTTTTGCAAATAATTTGCAAAACTTATAACTTTAGACTTTTTCAGCAAATTTTAATTGATGAAATACCGTATTGAATTGACGAACTCCGTTGTTGTTTATTTCTATTGTAATACACATCAAGATTTCTGCACTTTTTTTGTTTTGCTCACATTTGAAAAATTTCTGCAATTATTGCTGTTACATACTTTCAATACCATTCTTATCTTTGCTGCCAAATTCCTTTCGCATGTCGGGTTACCTGTCAACTGTATTTTTACGGAAACTTTTAAAATTTGCCGTTGTAGGCTTTAGCGGAGTTTTTGTCGATTTCTCTTTTACCTTTGTTTCGAAGGAATGGCTGAGGATCCCAAGATATATTGCGAATGCCATCGGGTTTACTCTTGCTTCGGGTTGGAATTATTATTTCAACCGGATATGGACCTTCGAAAGTCATAATCCCGAAATCATGATGGAATTTTCAATGTTTTTTACTGTTTCGTTGATCGGACTTCTGGTAAACACGCTGGTGCTCTGGTTATTAGTGAGTAAGTTCAAACGTCATTTTTACCTTTCGAAGATTTTTGCCATTGCCGTAGCTTCTCTTTGGAATTTCCTGGCAAACTATTACATCACCTTTGTATAAAAGCGAAGGGGCAGCATAACCACCCCCTTCAAATATTTATGAAATGTTTACTAAATCTGTTTATACATATCCGAAAAGCATCGAATAGATGATCAGGACAACGAGTAGCAGTCCAATACCAAGGAACGTAAATCCTGCAACTTTTACAAATTTCTCCCAGCCTGGATTACGTTCTTTTTTATAGATCACTTTTTTCAGTCTGCCTGATTTTTTCAACTCTTCATATTCGCGTGGACGATCGGCTTTATATTCTTCAAAAGGAACCGATCCGGTAAAAATCACTTTGTCCATCGGGAATGCATCCGGTCGGAGGTGTGTATTAAAAAAGTGAATGGTGAAGATAAATCCGACTGCCAGCAAGGCCTCGTCACTGTGAATGATCATGGCAACGTTGATTAGCCAGCCTGGCATCACCTGGGTAAAATATTCAGGAAACCACAGGATCAAACCGGAGAATCCGATCACAGCTACGCCCCAGAAAACTGCAAAGTAGTCGAATTTTTCCCAATAGGTCCATCGTCCGTAGTTGGGCCTTGGTCCTGCGCCAACAAACCATTTGATGGTACCCCAAAAATCGATGAGATCCTGTTTGTTGAACATCAGGGAGTTTTTCCCGAAGATAAATCGTCCGATAGGAATTCGCCTTTTCATTTTGGTCCGGATAAGAGATGCCACATGGAAAATGAAATATCCAAAAGTGATAACTGCAGCAAACCGGTGAATGAGGCCTGCAACATGAACACCACCTAACACATTGGCCAGCCAGGCTGCCCAGGGCATTCCGGCAAATTTCAGCATCATTCCCGTAAGAGCCAGCATCAGGAAGCTGAGGATCACAAAAAGGTGTGTTATTCTTTGACTTCGGGTAAACCGGCGGATATAATAATTGCTGCCGGCGAGTTTGCGGTGTTCTTTCCGTTTTTTAATTCCCTGAATAGATCGTGGTAACCATAATAAAAGGTGTAAGCCAAAAAAGCCAAAAACACCGATTAAAAGCCCTGTCATACCCCAGAAAGTATAATATAAGGCAGGATATTTAGATTTATTATGGTGAGTTGCATGGGTAAGATAGCCGGTAAATCTTGCATTGGCGTCAGGATGACATTTTTTACAAGTTTCAACAATGTTTGCACTGTTTACCGATGACAACGGGTTATTTGCATTATATATTCGGTGTGCGCCATGACAATCGGAACATTTGGCTGCTTCGAGATATCCAAGCTGATACGCTTTTCCGTGATAGGTTTCAAGATAAGTGTCAGACAAATCTTCATGGCAATTGCCGCATTGATGCGTTACCTGGTTCATAAATTCATCCTGTGAAATATCTGATATTACATGTGCGGAATGGCAATCTGCACAGGTAGGATATTTTTTCTTGTGATCATCCTGAGTTATCGCGTGATCGCTGTTGATATAATCGTCATATATACCTTTATGGCAGGTAGCACAGGTAGCCGGTATATTTCTTGGATTAATCGAACTATTTTCGTCCTCTTCCTTTAATATATAGTGGGTCGTATGACAATCGGTACACACAGCAGATGGTAATAACCCTTTTTCAGTCAATCCTCGTCCATGCACACTTTGCGAATAGTCTCTGAAAGCATCAATTTCTTTCAGATTGGCTGTTTGAACAGCAGCACCATCGGCCCGGTGGCATTCTCCGCAAAGTTGAGGAATATTGGCCCTGTAGGTGGGTGAGGTGTCATCATAACGGGATAATACCCTATGTTCACCATGGCAGTCGGTACAATAAGGAGCATTTTCCTCCTTACGGAAATAACTTTGTCCGTGTCCGCTGGCATTATATACATTCGAAATTTCTGCGTGACAATTAGAGCAGTCTACAGTTCCTGCGGTAGCACACGGACGCTGCAAATGTGTAGAAACATCTGAGTGACACTTTACACAGGTTATGTTTTTATGGACCGACATTTCTATATCAGCTTCAGTAACCATGAGAGAAATGGTATCTCCATCCACAATTTTGTGAACATCATTTTTATCGTGGCATTTTAAACACGCTCTGTCCGAAATTGTATTTACAATGTTTTGGACATTCTCCTTATGAGGTGGGTGACAATCCGTACAGGCGGGTATGGCTCCCGGTTCCTTTTCCCACAATTCTTTTTTAATGATCTTGGTATGTACCTCTTCGATTTCAGCATGACATTTCATACAGGTTCCTGCAATGTTTTTCACCGAAATAGAAGAATTGGGGCTGGTATGCGGCAGAACAAGGTGATTGCCATGACAGTCGTTGCATGTAGCAGTAACGATCAGCCCTTTTTTAAATAAACCTTCTCCATGAATACCCTGACTGTAGTTTTCAAGAATATTGTGCTCTCCGATATTATATGTACGAGCTACCGGTGCCCCTTCTCTGTGGCATTTCCCGCATAAAACCGGAATATTCATTTTATAAGTCCGCGATTTGGGATCAGAGGAAGGTAAAATATTATGATTTCCATGGCACTCAATACAATCGGGAGCATAAAGTGCATTGAGCTTCAAGGCCTGACCATGAATCCCTTTTTCAAATTGCATTTGTGCTATGTCATGGCAAAAACCGCAATCAACCGGTTCCAGAACCTCGTTATGCGGAAAATCTTCAACATCTGCATCCTGATGGCAAAATATGCACTCGACATCTTTATGCACAGAATTTTTGATGGTGTTGATATTTACATATACCGAAACCGTCTTTCCTTGTCGTTCTGTGGTTAATTCCGGATCTTCATGACAAAACATACAATCTTCATCCGTTTGGGAATAGCCCAAAACAGACATGATGAGAAGAAATGTTGTTATAAGGGCTGTTCTCATATGTTTATTTAGTTTATGTATACCTGTTGTCATCAATTTGTCTTTATTAAGAACCTCGAAATTATATAAATATTCATGAACGTATATAGATGTTTGTTAATTTATAAACATTCTAAAAAGAGAGAAAATGCACCAATGGTAGAATTAACAACACAATCCTGCCTTTTTACCTGCATGGCTCTCAATGTGTTATTACACGTAAATAATTATATATGTTGCATAAATTTATATAATTTTTTTTCGTGAGCCGATTTTATAGGCTATTTCTCAGAATATTTCTTTTTGATTTGAAAAAATTAGTAATATTGTACCAACGTAAGCTGACGGTTTGCAAATTGGTTTCAATAAAAACTGGCCTGCGTTTTGTTATTTGAAGAACATTTAAATTAAATCACTAATTAAAATAAATGGTTATGTTAAGCAAAAAAATGATCTTGGTTATTTCTCTGGCATTTCTTTTTGTCGGAGGATTAAGTGCTCAGGATTTTGAGTACATCGGTGCAAAGAAATGTAAAATGTGTCACAACAAACCGACTACCGGCGAGCAGTACAAAATTTGGTCGGAAGGTCCCCACGCCAATGCGATGGAAAGCCTGAAAACAGATGAGGCTAAAGCGATTGCAAAAGAGATGGGAATTGCTGATCCTTCCACCGATCAAAAATGTACCAAATGTCACTCAACCTATGCCCGTATTGATCAAAGTGTGAATATCAGTTTGGCTGAAGATGAAGGTGTTTCTTGCGAAACCTGCCATGGCCCCGGAAGCAAGTACAAATCCAAGTCAATTATGATGAGCCGCGAAAAATCAATTGAAAACGGTTTGATCGTTCCTGATGAAAAACTTTGCAAAGAGTGTCACAACGAAGAAAGCCCTACCTTCAAAGGATTTAATTTTGCAGAAGCTTCGAAAAAAATTGCTCACCCGAATCCGGAAGCAAAATAATTATTCAGTTGTATTCTGAAAAATATAAAACTCCTTCGATGTTTTCGGAGGAGTTTTTTTAATGTTACTCAAAAATGAAACACATCACTAAATTTGTTCTATTTGTCTTTCTGCTGCAAGCATGCAACTACAATGCGCAAATAAAAGATAATAGTTCTGCTATTGAAATTGATCACGCAGATTCGCTGGCTGCTGACGTGAAGAGTGAAATGTTGCGTTCATGGAATGCTTATAATCAATTTGCCTGGGGACATGATGCTTTGAAACCGATTTCGAAATCACATCAGGATTGGTATGAAAGATCTCTCTCTATTTCGCCAATAGATGCATACAGTACCTTAAAATTGATGAAACTGGAAAATGAAGCTTACGAGATTGAAAACTTTGTTACTGATTCACTTGATTTTAATATCAACCAGTTTGTTAAAGTATTTGAGGTCAATATTCGGATTCTGGGTGGTTTGCTTTCGATGTATGAATTATCAGGGAACAAAAAAATCCTTGAAAAAGCAGAAGATTTTGGTAAAAGATTAATGCCGGCATTTGAAACGAAAACAGGTATCCCAACCTATTGGGTCAACCTGGAAACCGGTGAAAGAAAAGGGGATACGGTAAATGTTGCCGAGGCAGGCACCTACCTTCTCGAAATGGGTATTTTAAGCCGTCATACTAAGGACCCTGTTTATTACGAAGCTGCAAAAAAAGCTTCTTCTGCTATTTTTGAAAGACGGTCGGAATTAGGTTTGATAGGTGATGTAATTGATGTTGAATCGGGTGAATGGGTTTCTGAAGTGAGTCATATTTGTGCAGGTGTCGATTCATACTATGAATATTTGATCAAAGGGTACCTGCTTTTTGGGGACAAGGAACTCAAGAAAGTTTGGGAAGAAAGTATACTGGCAATACAGAAACATCTGAAAGACAAGCATGAGAACAGGCTTTGGTATAAAAGAGCTGATATGTATACAGGAGAATGGGTGAGTAGCCGGATTACCCTGTATGATGCTTTTTTTCCGGCAACATTGGTACTAGCAGGTGATTTTGCTCACGCTTCTCAACTTCAGGATTCGTGGAACTGGCTATGGAACAAGTATGGCCTCGAACCGATGGTTTATGATTACGCAACTGGAGAATCATCTTATCCGGCCTATGACCTAAACCCCGAAATTATCGAATCAGCATACTACCTCTATCACACTACTGGTGAAAAGAGGTATTTTGAAATGGTGGAAAATTATTGGAGAAGTATAAAAAAATATTGTAAAACCGAAGTGGCTTATACATCGGTTAAAGACGTGAGAACGATGGAGCAAAAAGATTATATGCCAACCTTTTTCTTTGCAGAAACCATGAAATACCTGTATCTTACATTCACTGATTACAAGGAAGAATTTAAATTTGATGAACACATTTTCAGCACTGAAGCCCATCCATTTAAAATATCAGACTCGCCGGAGGCTGTTCATTAAATGGGGGTTATCGATATTCAGAATATAATATTTATTGGATCGCTTCTTCCCTGTATTGCTGGCAATATTTGATTAATTTTGCCGTGTACCTGAAAAATTGTTCAACATGTTGTTACCGGATTTTAAGAAAGCTATCCTTGAGGGTATTCCGGCTGAGTTGCCTGATCTTAAACCCTTTGATCCAAATATTAATCATGCACCCAAGCGTAAAGATATTTTAAGTGTCCGTGAGAAGAAACTTGCGTTAAGAAATGCCTTGCGCTATTTCGATCCCAAATATCATGAGACGCTTGCACCCGAGTTTAAAGAAGAATTAACGCGTTTTGGCCGGATATACATGTACAGGTTTCGCCCTGATTATCCCATCACAGCCAGGAGCATCGGGGATTTCCCGCATAAAAGTTTGCAGGCTGCTGCCATCATGTTAATGCTTAGCAATAATTTGGATGATGCCGTTGCTCAACATCCGCATGAACTGATCACATATGGAGGTAATGGAGCTGTTTTTCAGAACTGGGCCCAGTATCGCCTGACGATGAAATACCTTGCTGAGATGACAGATGAACAAACACTTGTGCTGTATTCCGGTCATCCAATGGGTTTATTTCCCTCGCACAAAGATGCACCCCGTGTAGTGGTTACCAATGGTATGGTTATCCCTAACTATTCAACTCCCGATCATTGGGAAAAATTTAATGCCCTGGGTGTATCGCAATACGGCCAAATGACAGCCGGATCGTTTATGTATATTGGTCCACAGGGCATCGTTCACGGTACTACGATAACTGTTATGAATGCCGCAAGAAAGATTGGCAAACCCGGTGAGCCGGTTGAAGGTAAACTATTTGTTACTGCTGGTTTGGGAGGTATGAGTGGAGCGCAACCCAAAGCCGGAAATATTGCAGGGGTGGTGAGCATCACCGCTGA
>JAGQVF010000159.1:0-6466 GCA_020438135.1 Bacteroidales bacterium
ATTTCCCTGGCCATTACGGGCAGTGAGCGCCTCGAAGGAATCCGTGCCTGCGTGTCGCTGGTCAAAAGAGAACAATTCCCTGATCTGGAAAGCCGCCTGAAGAAGTTTCATGAGAATCATCCGGTGTAATCTTTATTCTTTATTATTCGTTAACTTTGTGAAATAAGCGATTTAATAATGAATGGGTCAGAAATAAAAACAGAACTTCACAAATTAATTGATGATCAATATGATTTATCTCTGCTGGAAGCAGTTCACACACTGCTGAAGAAAGCAAGCCTGGATAAAACTTTGCAAGAGAAACTATCAAAAAGGGCAATGAAATCTGAAGCGGATATAAAAGAGGGTAGATTGTTTTCAAAAGAGGAGGTAATTAAAAGAACAGATCTATCCATGCAATGATAATTGTATTTACTGATCAATCAATAAAAAGCTTACAAGAAATTCTGGACTTTCTTGCATCTAAACTTCCTGATAACAAAATAAAAGAGATACGCGATGGGATTCTGGATGCAACAGATATTCTTTATAAACATCCGTCTGCAGGACAATTCGAACCTTATCTTGAGCATTTAAATTTAAACCATCGAAGAATTGTATTTAATCACTATAAAATCATTTACAGGATAGAGGGAAGTTATATTATCATCACTGACATCTTTGACTCACGACAGGAACCTGATAAAATGAAAGCCTAATTTTTAATAAAGTTCTTCATCTCCCCTAATTTATACCCAATTTAAATTAATATCCACAATATCTAAATTGATGGATTGTTTTTGATTTGTTACTATTAATTATATAATTTCGTCGATTGTTATTTGACAAACAATAATTTTGAACAGATATGGCAAAAGTTAAAGGAGATATCGTTGTTGATATCGAGCGCTGCAAAGGCTGTGAAGTTTGCATCGATACCTGCCCGACCGGTACCATCGCCATGGTGGATGCCGTGAACGGCAAAGGTTATCATTACATGCAAAACGTAAATGACGCCTGTACCGGTTGCACCAATTGTGCAATCGTTTGTCCGGATGGAGTAATCGAAGTGTACAGGGTTAAAGTTTAATTTCAGAAACAAGAAAAGATATGGAAAAAGAGCTCAGATTAATGAAAGGGAACGAGGCATTTGCTGAGGCTGCCATACGTGCCGGCACCGACGGATATTTTGGCTATCCCATCACCCCGCAATCGGAGGTTATGGAATACCTGATGGCCGAAAAACCGCACGAAAGAACCGGGATGGTAGTGTTGCAGGCCGAAAGTGAAGTGGCCTCCATCAATATGTTGTATGGTGGAGCCGGCTGTGGTAAAAAAGTGATGACCTCCTCCTCAAGTCCGGGCATCAGCCTGATGCAGGAAGGAATTTCGTACATGGCAGGTGCAGAATTACCCTGTGTGATCCTGAACGTTGTTCGCGGTGGACCGGGACTTGGAACCATTCAGCCCAGTCAGTCGGATTACAGTCAGTCGACAAAAGGTGGTGGTCATGGCGACTACCGGTTGATCACACTGGCTCCTTCTTCTGTCCAGGAAATGTACGATTCCGTTAAACTGGGTTACGAACTGGCTTTCAAATACAGGAATCCTGTATTGGTACTTTCGGACGGGGCCATAGGTCAAATGATGGAGAAAGTGGAGATCGATGCACAGGTGGAAAGGCTTTCTGAAGAACAAATCCGCGAGCAGCATCCCTGGGCAACTTTGGGCCGGCACAATGGCCGTGAGCGAAACATCATTACTTCTCTCGATTTGGATCCGGCCCGTCAGGAGCGTCATAATGAGGCCCTCCAAAGGAAATACAAAGAAGTAGAAGAAAAAGAGGTGCGTTACGAAAAAATCAATTGCGATGATGCCGATTATATTTTTGTAGCCTACGGCACCAGTGCTCGGATCTGCCAGAAATCAATGCAACTCGCCCGCGAAAAAGGGATCAAGGTGGGATTGTTCAGGCCCATCACATTGTTCCCATTTCCCAAAAAAGAGCTTCATGAGATGGCCGGTCAGGTAAAGGGTATTCTTTCTGTTGAAATGAGTGCCGGACAAATGATCGAAGACATTTTACTTGCCGTTGAAGGGAAAGTAAAAGTAGAGCATTATGGCCGCATGGGCGGAATTATTCCTGCTCCGGGTGAAGTAGTGGATGCATTGGAACAAAAAATTGTGAAAGGATAATTGTTATGGAAGATACTTTGGTAAAATCAGAAATAATTAAACCGGAAAACCGGGTCTATAAAAAAACCGACCTGATGACCGAAAAGGTTCTCAGTTATTGTCCGGGATGCGGACATGGCACGGCCCACCGCATCATCATGGAAGTAATCGAAGAGATGGGATTAACAGAAGATACCATCGGTATTGCTCCGGTAGGTTGTTCTGTGCTTGCATATGAGTTTATGAATGTTGATATGCAACAGGCAGCCCACGGACGTGCTCCGGCGCTTGCCACTGCCGTTAAACGATTGATGCCGCATAAAACCGTTTTCACTTACCAGGGAGACGGCGACCTCGCAGCGATCGGAACAGCGGAAACCATTCATGCCGCCAATCGCGGTGAACGGATCACCATCATTTTCATCAACAATGGAATTTACGGCATGACCGGTGGACAAATGGCGCCAACCACGCTTCCGGGAATGAAATCTTCAACCAGTCCTTATGGCCGTGATCTTGACATGATGGGACATCCGTTAAAAATTACCGAGCTGGTGGCCCAGTTGCCCGGCACTCATTATGTTACCAGACAGGCGGTTCACACACCTTCCAACGTAAGAAAGACCAAAAAAGCCATTCGTAAAGCTTTTGAATTACAGCATCAAAATGTGGGCATGACTTTTATTGAAATTGTATCTAACTGTAACTCAGGTTGGAAAATGACACCTGTACAAGCTAATAAATGGATGGTGGATAATATGTTCCCCTTCTATCCGCTTGGTGATATCAAGGTGGATGGTAAAATGGTGGAAGGTTAATCATACCTTCGTTTAAAACTAATTGTCAATCGAAAAACAATAAAAATGACAGAAGAAATTATCATAGCAGGTTTTGGCGGACAGGGTGTACTTTCGATGGGTAAGATATTGGCCTATTCCGGAATTATGCAGGATCAGGAAGTCAGCTGGATGCCTTCCTACGGACCGGAAATGCGCGGTGGCACTGCCAACGTAACGGTGATCCTCAGCGACGATCGCATCAGTTCACCCATCCTCACCGAATACGATTCCGCCATCATCCTCAATCAGCAATCGATGGATAAGTTCGAACCGATGGTGAAACCGGGTGGTTTATTGCTTTATGATCCGAATGGCATCACCCGTCATCCCGAAAGGAAAGACATAAAAATTTGCAAGATTGAAGCCAGCAAAGAGGCAGCCAATATGGGTCTCAGGAAAATTTTTAACATGATCGTGCTGGGCGGATATCTTAAAGTGAAGCCGCTGGTTGAAATGGAAAATGTGATCAAAGGATTGAAAAAATCGCTACCGGAAAGGTATCATCACATGATCCCCGACAATGAAAAAGCAATTACCAGGGGATTGGAAATTGTGGAAGAGGTTCACGCTGCATAAGGCATAACACATTTTAATCTATTAAATTTCAGGCTTTTATCAATTTGATAAAGGCCTTTTTTTATGTATTAATTGGAATCCCCTTGTGTTAAATGATTTTAAATTGCATTCAAACATTGAAACATTCGGAATAATGCTATATATTTATACGTTCTATTTAAACTATAACATTAAAAGGAAAAGACAATGGCTATCAACTATTTATGTCCGCATTGCAAGGGATATATTTCCCTCAATGACGCAGTTGTTTTCTCTGTGAAAGCTTCAGGGAACAAACGCGGGCTGATCTCCCTCAAAACAGAGCTTGGAAATTACGCAGTCGATAAAAACCCTGAATTTGATTTTCATGAAGGTGAGGAACTCGATTTTTATTGTCCTATCTGTCATACTGAACTGGCTTCGGATGTACATGGAAAGCTTGCCAGGATCATCATGGTAGATGAAAACAAAACTGAATTTGACATTTTGTTTTCCCGAAGGGCAGGACAAAAAAGTACCTATAAGATCATTGGTGAAACGATGGAAATTTTTGGAGATGATTCGGCTGAATACATTGATTTTATTAATCTCTCTATGAATTTTTAAAATAAATATCCGGAGTTCGCCTCTACTATTATATTAAACAATCCTTTCGCTAAATGATGAACAAGATACTATTTGCATTTCTGATATTTTCGCTGTTATTAATTTGGTCTTGTAATAATGCTGAGCGTGAAATATCACAGCCATCGGATTCAGAAACGAAAAAAATGGTATCATATGGTGATGCCATTGTTTATGAATTGGTTAAAACTTTAAAAACAGCAGTAAAAACAACCATTGATACAGCAGGACCTGTTGCCGCTATTTCTGTTTGTAATATTGAAGCGATGCCGCTGACAAAAAAAGTGAAAGATGAAGCACCGCGCGACGTCTCTATCAAAAGGACTTCCTACCAGTTTCGAAATCCCGCCAACGAACCAGATGATCTTGAATCGATGGCTCTGGATCATTATATGAGCCTGATTGAAACCGGAGAAGAAATACCACCCTTTTACGCACAAAAAATAGTAGAAGGAGAAATCACCTATTACAATTATTATAAGCCGATGAAAATGGAAAACCTGTGCTTATTGTGCCATGGCGATGCAGCAACTATTCCCCCGAATGTGCAGGCAAAATTGCATGAACTATATCCAAATGATAAAGCCACCGGTTACAAAGAAGGTGATTTCAGGGGATTGATCAGGGTGAGATTTAATAAACTCTGATCTACAAATCGAGGAATAACACGAAACTCAGCACCTCGTTGTACTGTCCTTTGTTCAGGCGCCATGATGCACCGCCTGCATGGGGTCTGACAGGCAAGATTGAATTAGAATAGCGAACATTTATCCGTAAACCTTCGAGCAAGGTGTAATACAAACCAACATTAAAACTCAGATCGAATTGGTCAAAATCACTGCCCGACACCCACTCGTAAGTATTTACTGCTTCATAACTGCTAACCAGAACACCTAAGGATAAACCGGTTTCAAGGGTGGCATTCTCAATAAAATCATATTTATAGTGAACCGGGATCTCTACATAATTCAGCCTGAGTAAATACGATTGAAAGGCATTGCTGGAATCGGGATTTTCGCGGCTGCCCTTTTGAATAAAATCAAGCTCCATCTGAAATGATGAATTAGGCGAAAAATACCGGTAAACATAAGCCCCTGCGTAAATGCCGGCTTTATTGGGCCCCTGTAATCTGTCACCTGAAATTTCAGTCGTGGCTAACCCACCCAGCACGCCCCCCCGGAATTCCTGGCCTTTGGTTGATAAAATTCCGAAAAACAAAAAGAATAAAACAATATAAATATTTCTCATCATATCCATTTTTTCCGGGATAAAGATAACAGAATTTATTACTTTTTCTCGTGATCCGGCTTTTTGAAAAAATTGAAAACCACTTTCCCTTTTACCTTTCCTATGGTTTGTTGCAACTCTTCAAGTGTGGCTTTTTCAATGTTTTTTACCGACTTAAATTTCCAGAGTAATTTCTGGGCGTAGGTATATCCGATCCCTTCAATATCAGTGAGGACGGACTTTACTGTTCCTTTCTCAAGACGTTTCCTGTGATGCGTAATCCCGAACCGGTGGGCCTCATCGCGCAAATACTGTATAATTTTTAGGGATTCCGATTTTTTATCGAGATATAATGGCAACGAATCGCCGGGATAATAAATTTCTTCCAGTTTTTTGGCAATGCCGATAATGGATATCTTCCCCCGTAGATCAAGTTTATCAAGGCTTTTCAGGGCGGCGCTCAATTGTCCTTTTCCTCCATCAATTACGATCAATTGTGGCAAGTCTTTCTCTTCATCGAGCAATCTTTTATACCTGCGATAAATGATCTCCTCCATCGAAGCAAAATCATTCGGGCCTTCCACGGTTTTGATGTTGTAGTGCCGGTATTCCTTTTTATCGGGTTTTCCGTTTTTAAAACAAACCATGGCTGCTACCGGGTAATCTCCCTGGAAATTTGAATTATCGAAACACTCAATATGCCGGGGTTCTTCATTCATTCGCAAGTCTTTTTTCATGGTTGCCATGATGCGGTTGGTGTGGCGATCGGGATCAACCAACTCCTGCTGTTTTTCTTTTTCAAGTTTATAAAACTTGCAATTTCGTTCCGAAAGTTCAAGCAGTTGTTTTTTATCTCCCCGCTGGGGGATGGTATATTTGGCATCCGGAATCGCCTCCTGCGGACGTAAGGGCAAAATGATCTCGGGGGCATTGCTCTCAAACCTGTTTCGCAATTCAAAAACAGCATGAAACAACAATTCCTTCGGCGATTCGTCAAGTTTCTTTTTCAGTTCAACGGTATGCGATTGAACGATGGCGCCGTTCACCACGCGGATGTAATTTACATA
>JAGQVF010000159.1:6585-8797 GCA_020438135.1 Bacteroidales bacterium
TTTACCACCTGGGCTTTTTCAAATTCAAGACCATCGGCATAGGTTTTCATCAGGGTTTTTAACTGTCCGATCACCGAATTGATATTTCCTTTGATAATGTCACGGATGTGTCCGATGGTTTCCAGGTAATCCTTCTCCGACTGAAGCCCTTCACAGGGACCAAGGCAATTTCCAATGTGATATTCGAGGCAAACTTTGTATTTTTTCTTTTCGATGTTTTCCTGGCTCAGGTTGAGTTTGCAGGTGCGCAGCGGATATAGCTGACGGATCAGGTCGAGCAGGGTATTCATCATTTTCACGGAGGCATACGGACCAAAATAATCGGAGCCGTCATGGATCACATTCCGCGTTGAG
The DNA here is from genome assembly GCA_020438135.1 of Bacteroidales bacterium. GTDB lineage: Bacteria > Bacteroidota > Bacteroidia > Bacteroidales > JAADJA01 > JAADJA01. The sequence continues at coordinate 6,940 of JAGQVF010000159.1, forward strand.
AACACCCTCGGAAAAGGTTCATTTTTAATACATATCCACGGAAAGGTCTTGTCATCTTTTAACATCACATTGTAGCGCGGCTGATACTTTTTGATCAGGTTGTTTTCGAGCAGCAGGGCATCCAGTTCCGTATCGACCACCACATGTCTGATCTCAGCAATTTTCCGAACCAACACACGTAATTTACCGCTCAACTGGCTGTCCTTATTAAAATATGACGACACACGCTTTTTCAGGTTTTTGGCTTTCCCCACATAAAGGATCTTCCCGTTTTTATCGTAATACTGATAAATACCGGGCTTCCCGGGCAATGTCCTGATAACCGGTTCAAGCTCCTTGAAATATGAATTTATCTTTTTCAAAATGTAATGCAAAGCTAAATGATAAAATTGAATACTACTTTCATTACGCGAGGTTGGGAGATTATTGCCTGAAAAATAGTTGCAAAATTTAAAACGATATTTTATTTTTGTTAGGCAATTCACCAGCTATGAAATTGTTTTTCATCTTCCGGAAAATGTACAACCTGTCGGGGAGGAAACTCTTCGAATGCTGGATGTTTTAGCTCCTTCTTAAATCTTTCCCCTGCTTTTCCCTTATCAGTAACAAGTTTTTACCAATTCTTCTTTCATAGAATCATGAAATCAAAAACAGGAAGTATATTTAATATCCAACGATTTTCGGTGCATGACGGCCCGGGGATCAGAACCACCGTATTTTTCAAAGGTTGTCCCCTCTCCTGCTGGTGGTGTCACAATCCGGAGTGCCGGTCTGAATTTAACATCCCACAAAACAACAGATACAACAAAAAATTTGCTACAGGAGAACTGCTTGCTGAGATCAAACGTGATCGCATTTTTTATGAAGAATCAGGCGGAGGTGTCACTTTTTCAGGAGGTGAACCATTGATGCAACCTGCCTTTTTGAAAACAATGCTGGTTTTGTGCAAAGAAGAGGGATTGCATACTGCGGTCGACACATCCGGATTTGGCAACCAGGAAGATTTCAGAATTTTAGCGAAAAACGCCGAACTTTGGTTATTTGATCTGAAAATAATGAATTCCGCTGAGCATCTGAAATACACAGGTGTTGGTAACAAAATCATTTTATCAAACCTCGAATTGCTGTTATCGGAACAGGTTAATTTGATCATTCGCATTCCACTGATCCCAGGGATAACAGCTACATCGGAAAACATTCAAAAAATCGTGGTTTTCCTATCAAGCTTCTCACACAAACCAAAAGTTAACCTGTTGCCTTTTCATCGCATTGCGGATGGCAAATATGAAAAACTCGGTTTGCAAAACAAGATGTTGAAAACACCCGGCAATTCGCAAAAAGATTCAGAGAAACTTAAAGATATTTTTCTGGCTGGTGGTTTTGATTGTGAAATCAATGCTTAAAAAACAAGAAACTTTATGGACATGAACAACAGAATTAAAAAACTCCGAACGCAAAGCACCCAAACAAGGCCGGCTCTTTCAGCAGAGAGGGCAAGACTTATCACGGCTTTTTATAAAAATACTGATACGATATCAATGAGCATTCCGATTCAGCGGGCGAAGGCATTTGATCATATTTTAAGGCATAAACAAATTTGTATCAACGAGGGTGAATGGATCGTCGGCGAAAGAGGTCCTGGACCTCAGCAATGCCCTACCTACCCTGAGATCTGTGTTCACTCTCTCAATGATTTAAACATGCTGAAGAACCGGGAAAAAGTTCCTTTTTATTCAGATGAAGAAACGTCTGAAATTTATAAAAATGAGATCATTCCTTTTTGGCATGGACATTCCATACGCGACAAGATGTTCGAAACTCTACCAAAGAAATGGAAGGATGCCTATGAAGCGGGCGT
>JAGQVF010000160.1 GCA_020438135.1 Bacteroidales bacterium
AAGAATCTGAAAAAAAATGGAATAACGGACAACTAAATGGAATTTGTAAATATTGGAATGACAAGGGAGATTTAGAGTATGAAATAACATTCAAGAATGGCATTAATCAATTTCCAGAAACAACATCGTACAATTACATAACATATTTGCCAACAGATTATGTAAATGATACGCTAAAAGAATATCCATTATTAATTTACCTGCATGGAGGCTCTGCCCGCGGGAGTGATACGCTTGATTTATATGATGCCGGACCATTTGACCAAATTTATCGGGGTCGTACTTTTCCGTTCATAGTTGTTGCTCCACAATGTCCTAAACATCTTCGCTGGTCGACTGAAAACTGGTTTGAGCATTTTTATTACGACCTGATAAAAAAATATAGGATTGATACAAACAGGATTTATTTAACAGGAGAGAGTTTAGGTGGTTCCGGGACTTGGTTTCTTGCGACAAAATATCCTGATAAATTTGCAGCAATTGCTCCAATGAGTGGATTTACAAGCCATATGGATTTCATTGATAAAAATATCGATAAATTAAAGAATATTCCGATTTGGGCTTTTCACGGGAAAATTGATAATGTCGTCCCTTTCGAAGAAACGGAAAGGATAATAAAAAAACTGAAGGGGAAAAATGAGAATTTAAAATTTACATCTGAAACTTATGTCGGACATTGGATTCACTGGTTGATTTATCCAAACCAAGAATTGTACGATTGGTTTATGAAATATGACAAAAGACTGAAAAACAACAATTAACGGGCTACAACAGCCGGTCATAAAATATTTAACAGATTGTGACACATTTAAACGACATATCATTTACTAAACAGTATAGCGGGTGGATACTGAATTACTTTTAATTGCGCAACGTTTCTTAACGGCAAACCGTTTTCCCGCCTACAATAACGACAACAAATGGACAGATTTACAGATAATATTGATAAGCAAATAGAATTTAACCAAGGCAAAAACATTCTTTTTAACAACCTTGAGATATTTGAATTTACCAATGACACAGTAAAGGCTATTTCAAAGACAGACAGGTTACACGTTAATTCCAAACAATTCTTAATTGATTATGCTACAGATAAAGCAATCGAAGAATTCTGCAGAGTTAACCAATACTACTCTTTTGACTCAAAAGCAAAAAATGATTTAAGAAAAATCTACGCTGATTTATTGGAAAGTTTTCAAACAAAAACTGATTCGATTGAAAACATTTCTAAAAATCATTACGAAAAACTGAAAAAGTGGATTAAAGAAAGTAATCCCTTTGCTGAGAAAATCTATAAAAATGACCTCAGGAAAGTGAACCCGGTTGCTTGTTCAGAATATAGCCCTGATTTACAAATACATGTTTTAAAGATTGATATTGAACATGTAATGCAACCTGTTTTAGATGTTGGTTGCGGAAATCAGGGACATTTAGTTCGTTATCTTAAAAATCGGGGGATTGATGTATTTGGTCTTGACAGATGTAAGTTTACAACCCCAAATCTGATAACTGCAGATTGGCTGGAATACGATTACGGAAAAGAAAAATGGGGGACAATAATAAGCCATTTAGGATTTTCCAATCATTTCAATCACCATCACCTGAGAGAAGACGGAAACTACATTGCATATGCAAAAACTTACATGAATATTTTGAATTCATTGAAAGTGGGTGGACATTTCCATTATGCCCCGGATTTGCCATTTATTGAAAAATATCTTGATAATAATCAGTTTTACATGAAAAATTCCGGGATCAATCATGATGATTTTAAAATGACTATAATAAAAAAGATAAAATAGAGAAACACGGCACAACACATTGTGTATGGCAAGAGGCAATTTTGCGGTCTGAAAAGTCAGACAGTGTGTCTGCTCTGGAAAAGCGAAGGGCCAAAGGAAAGGAAGAACCCATTCAAACCGGTCGGTGATCGGGTTCTTTCTATATATATGATTGTGCGGATATCACAAAAGCACCCATCGATTTCGGCAGGTATATGTTGATCATTACATACACCAGTTTGGATGAAAACGATCAAAAGTCGCTTACAGTGATACAAAACAATATACAGCAGCGGATCCTGTATAAAATGACGGTAACCCGCGTACCCGGACCAACGGGTGATTATCTCCACCAAAGCCATCCCTTTCAAATGGCTCAACCAGGATAACAATTTCCCTGAGGATGATAGCCAAGGAATAATCACCATGCATGTGCCGGTCATCGACCCGGAATAGTTCAAAGATAAACCTCCGGGATGGAAATGCATGACCCGGATCCGGTACAGTCCGGGACCCGATTTGGGTAAGAAAGGAAAGGGCAAAGCCGGCATAAGGTTTAGGAAACAAAACAAAATAATTTCTAAAAATTATGTTTCTATATTTGGAAACTTTATTTAACTTTGCGATGCTTAACTTGACAGTATGGGATGAGATATTTTGAAACGATATTCCTGGAAGATGCAAATGAGTTTATAGCTGGCCTTGACTTAAAAATAATAAGGAAAATATTCTACAATATTGATATTGCTGAACAGACAAATGATCCTAAGCTATTTAAGAAACTGCAGAATGACATATGGGAGTTTAGGACAAAATATGCAAAACTTCAAATCAGGCTGCTTGCGTTTTGGGACAAAACTGATAAAAAAGAAACATTGGTAATTGCAACACATGGACTCATAAAGAAAATCGACAAAGTTCCTGCAAAAGAGATAGATCGGGCAATAAGGCTAAGAGACAAATATTTTGAAAACAAGCAAAAGAAATAAAACTATGGCAACTAAAGAACCAAAGACATACACTTTCACAGAAATGAAAGATAGGTATATCGGTAAAGTTGGAACAAAAGAACGTGACGAATACGAATATGAACTTAAAATGGAGGTTTTGGGTAGAATGATCAAAGCCGCGAGACAGGAACGTCACTTAACCCAGGAAGAACTTGGAAGACTTATTGGAGTTCAAAAAGCCCAAATTTCAAAACTTGAAAATAGTGCAAACAGTGCATCAATTGACACTATAATAAAAGTGTTTAAGGCATTGAAAGCAGAGATTAATTTCAATGTTAGATTAGAGAATAACTTTGTTAAACTTACCTGAAAAGAAGGCTGAACACAATTGACAGGATACATGCAACACCGGCAAACCTGGAATCAAATGAAATTAAATATATCGTACCCAACCAAGAAAGAGGCAATCAACCAATCATGTACGCAACTTGCAGCAATCGTTCAAATCAACAAATAAAAAAATGAAAAAATCCCATCTCATCCTAGTCCTGATCCTGCTTTTAGGGTGCAAATCAGATGAGGCCACAATCGAAAAAATCGGATATGAATCAATTGGCTTACAATGTCTGTTCAAAGAAGACACACAATACATTATTACCAGTGAGGAAGCGTATATTCAAATGGCCAGACAAATATATGACCACCGCTTCGGACATGATTGTGCGGATACCACAAAAGCACCCTTCGATTTCGGCAAGTTTGTGTTGATCGGTAAATACACCAGTTTGGATGAAAACGATCAAAAGTCGCTTACAGTGATACAAAACAATATACAGCAGCGGCTCCTGTATAAAATGACGGTAACCCGCGTACCCGGACCCACCGGTGGTGGATTCGGAAATTTCTATAGTTCCGGTATGAACTGGGTAAAAGTTGCAAAGCCACCTGCCGGGTATGCCATATTGATCGACTTTACTGAAAACTGATCAAATTAAATCAGCTAAAGATGGATGATTGATTAAAACCCATTACACATCAGTATTACAGGACCAGTTAAGCCTGCTAACCAAATACGGAGCCCTACCCTATACCATTATACCCTATACCCAAAAAACATGAAACTAAAATGTTCTCACCGCGAAAGGCCGAAAATGGTACGCGAATAAACGCGAATGTTTAATCAATAAAACCAACATCCTGGTAAGCCAAAAGCCAAAAGCACTCAACAATCAATGTAAAGCACACCCAAAGTTATCCACTGATTCAACTAATTCCAAAGAAACCAATTCCCCCGCGCCCTTCGGTCCCCTGTATAGGAGGAACCACCGCACCATCAGGTTTCGAATTACAGTGAAGCTAATTTAACCGAAGCAAATTCCCGATCCTCCAGATTTACAAATTCAACCATTTTAACCGATCCAACTGATTCAATTCCGCACGAGCGGAACTTCGCTTCGCTCAGCCAATAAATTCATTTCCCTCACCCGATTCAACCGTTCACTACGCTCCAGGCTCCACACCCCAAAACACAGGTCCCCGGCCAACAATGACCGGGGACCGCTTCCCAACCTGTCCTAACCAACCTAAAAAAATCTAAACACTACTTATGAAATAAATCTATTGTATGAAAAAGCTAATTGTTGTTATAAATCTTCGAGTCGTTGCGGTAACCGGTATTTTCGAGGTACCAGTCCATGTAGTTGTAACCGTTGCTTGATGCCCAGTCACCGAATTTGAGGTAAGCATCGGTAATCCTTACCTTTTCTTCGGGATACTGAAAACTGACCGGGATATTCACTGCCCAGGGATAATCCTGTGAAGAGAAATAATAGCGGCCTGTTGCGGGATTTGATTCATCCTGTCCCGTGCCGAACAGGGTAACATCCACCAGGTCGGTAGGTGCTGAACCGGGCAGGTGAACTTCAACCGAACGATCACCATTCACAAAAATAAACGGGTTGTAAGGTGCTGTTCCCAGGTAATTGAGATCGAGCGGTTCGGTAAAGCTGATCAGCATGTTGATGGTTTGCGGGTTTGAATAAGCATCTCCGGGTACGGTATTGATAAAAGTGCCGCCGGCCGTAAAGTCCAGTACATCATATGCATCGTCGAACACCATGATGACTGCATCGGACTGATTGGCTTCGGTGCCATTGCCATTCAGGTTGATGAGGTTGTTGTTAAGCTGTTGTCCGGCAACCGAACTTACATCTGAAGGATCGATGCCGATCGAGAAACCGAATCCATTGTGAAATCCTGCACCGATGGCTCTGAGGATAAATTGCGGTTTAATCTCCACAACGTTGTTAGCGGCATTGGCCACAGTCTGGAACTGGTAATCCACTACCAAATCGTTGAAGTCGTAATCGCCGCGAGCCGGCCAGAGATCTTCGAAGGCAAGCGATGCATGCGACCCGGTGGATGGATAATAATAATTGTAGGCTCTTTCGGGATCTTCGGGATATTCGTCGAATACATCGGATACACCGTCACCATCGGTATCTTCAGGATCATCGATGATCTGCACATTACCGGTAGAAACCGCTTCGATGGGATTGGCAGTAGCATAAAATACCGCGTCGTTAAAGTCTTCGTCGCAGGTGCCGTCGCGCTCCATATCTTCAAACCCTACCAGGAAAAGCTCACGTTCCTCATCATACAGCAACACATTGTGCTTTTTGTTTTCATCATCGGGTTCTTCGTTCAGGTTGTAGTTTGAATAGTGGGTTATGTAGCCGTTTGTTACATATTTATGTTGCCAGCCACCACCGATCAGGAACCAACCCACAACGATATTCGAAGGGAAAGTATCGGTAAACATTTCAGTTTCGAAATCATAATATTTCAGTTTCACCTTGTCACCCGACTGAAGTTTCCCACCGCTTCCGAGGTAGCTTGCATTCGGGAAAATAATGGTTTTGTCCATCAGATCGTCAGTCGATTCGGGCGGATCATCCACCGGATAGGTATAATATCCGAGGGTATTGGTCCAGCCGGCACCTTCGTGAACGAATGTTACCCAAATTTCACACATCTCTTCAAGCACCAGGTTTGTTTCGATACCTTCGGCCAGATATTGCGGATGTGTTTGCGGCAACGGTTGTTGCTCGGGCAACGAAGCATTGATATCGGCAAGAAAATCATCCGAAATATAATCCCCTTCCGGATCAAGATAATCGGGCTGCCCCTGGTTATCCCATGTTCCGAGTGTAAAAAAACCGATAGTAGAAATTGATTTGGTTGAAGGTTTCGAAACAGGACCAGCATGAGCCGATTTATAACTTTCATCACGACGGGGTGGAGCAATTATGGCAGTAGTTTGTGCTACGCCAACTTCAACGGGGTAAACAGCCTGCAATCCGATCATATATGGAACCACATAAATGGTTTCGACAGTGAGGGGTAACTGCAGCGAAAATTCAACCTTACCCTGTTGACCGCTGTTACCTTTAAATACCATATGTTCGGGATTAATTCTTGAAGTAGTGTTTCCGTTTTGATCGAGATATGGGTCCTGATCATATACTTCAAAGGTAACCTGGTTCATGGCAGAACCTGAATTGTCGTTAAATTGAATAGCAAAGCTTTTTTCGGCTGTGGTTTCAAACAGAAAACTAAAAACATCGCTATTGCCCTGAGGGGTTTCTGTTTGATTAAAATCATCTTTGATACAGCCGGTCAAAGAGAAAATTGAAACGATAATAATTAATTGTATGATCTTCATCTTTTGAATTTTTTTAAAGTTTGTGCCGAACCCTTTTCCATTCTTGTGCCAACATTTACAAATAACTGTTTTATTGATACTTACAGACGATTTTTCAAAATAAAGGGAAGGATTATTCTTTGAAAATGAAGCATCCACTCTAAGAAAGTTCTGAAAAACCTTTGTTTGCTGTAAACCTTTGCCGGATTCTTCGTAAACAAAGACATCTTCAAAAATGAAGACCCCAAAGAATCGTATGGAAAAGTCACTCACAATCATGGTGTTGGATGATGATGCTCCAATTCGTAGTATTATTCATTCGGCCCTGCAGAAACAGTATGAAGTAATCACCGCTTCAAAACCTTCGGAAGCACTTTCGTTTTTCGAATCGAATACGATCGATATTTTTATCTGTGATATCAGGTTGCCTGAAATGGATGGGTTGACACTGATTCAAAAAGTTAAAAAAGATTTCCAGGAAACCGAGATCATCATGATCAGTTCGCATGCCGGAATGGATGATGTGATCGCCGCCATGCGTGCCGGAGCTTTTGATTTTTTCAAAAAGCCGCTCGACATGCAGGACATCCTTTTCAGCATTGAAAGGACCCGGAAATATCGCGAAAAAAGCCTGGCACTGAAGCAAAGCGAGATGACCCGTAAATTTCTTGCAAGGGATCTGAACCAAAGGGATTCGTTTGACATGGTGAGCCAAAGTTCTGTTATGGAGAAGATCAAAGAGACCATGTATAAGGTAGCCCAAACCGACGACACATCGGTATTGATCACCGGCGAAAGTGGTACGGGAAAAGAACTGGTGGCGCGCGATATCCATCTTTTGAGCGCACGTCGCGAACAGTATTTCGGGGCAGTGAACACATCGGCCATTCCGGAGCAATTGTTCGAAAGTGAATTTTTTGGTCATATGAAAGGATCTTTTACCGGGGCAGTGCAGGACAAAGCCGGTTGGTTCGAGGTAGCCGACAAAGGAACCTTGTTTCTCGATGAGATCGGCGACATGCCGCAATCGCTTCAGGTGAAATTATTGCGTGTTCTGGAAGAAAGAAAATTCAGCAAGGTAGGCTCACCACGTACGAAAAACTTCGATATCCGTATCATCTCAGCCACCAACAAAAACACCGAAGACCTGAAGAACAGCGATACCTTCCGCCAGGATCTGTTTTACCGGATATGCACGTTCGAAATTCACATTCCGCCGCTGCGCAAACGAAAAGAAGATATTCCACTGCTCACCGAATATTTTATTCTGCATTATGCTTCGCGCATGAAACGTAAGATCAGGCAGATCAGCCAGGAAACATTTGATGTGCTACTCTCCTACCCTTTTCCGGGCAATGTAAGGGAACTGCGAAACCTCTGCGAGCGTGCTGCCATTTTATGTGATAACGGGTTGATAACGGCCGACCATTTCCCCGAAGTAAAGTCCAATTC
>JAGQVF010000161.1 GCA_020438135.1 Bacteroidales bacterium
CAGTACCGCAAATTTTCATTTGAGGATAATTTTAAACTTTTGGATAAAATTTGGGGTACAGTTTCTATCCTATTTGTCAATTTAGACAGACCAGCCAAATGATTGAACAAATCGATTAATTCATCACCGAATAAATAATTGCCATCTCATAACATTTTTATACTTTTGCACCCAATTTTAAAACTGCTTAAAATCAGGTATTAAAGGATTACCTTTTTTACTGAATTAAATAAGACATTAATTATGATCAGTATAACTTTCCCTGACGGAAATGTAAGGCAATATGAAAATGGAGTAACAGCCATGGATATTGCATCAAGCATCAGCGAAGGTTTGGCAAGGAATGTACTCTCTGCCAAAGTGAATGGCAAAGTACTGGATGCCCTGCGACCTATTAACGAAGATGCTGAAGTGCAATTACTTACCTGGAACGATGAAGACGGGAAAGCTACCATGTGGCACTCTTCTGCTCATTTGATGGCTGAAAGTATCGAATTGCTTTATCCAGGGGTTAAATTCGGGATTGGACCCAATATCGAGAATGGGTTTTATTACGATATCGACTTTGGTGATTACGCAATTTCAGAAAACGATTTTAAAAAGATTGAGGACAAAATGCTGGAACTCGCAAGGGAGAAACAAAGGTTTGTCCGTAAGGATGTTCCTAAAAAAGAGGCTATTGAGTATTTTTCAAACAAAGGAGATGAGTACAAACTGGAACTCATCGATGAGTTGGAAGACGGTCAAATCTCTTTTTATGAATCAGGACATTTTGTAGACCTGTGCCGGGGTCCGCATTTGCCTGACACCGGTCCTATTAAAGCAGTGAAGCTCCTGAATATTGCAGGTGCTTATTGGCGTGGAAATGAAAACCGGAAGCAGCTTACCCGCATTTATGGAATAACATTTCCGAAAAACAAGGAATTGTCAGAATTCCTTGTAAAACTTGAAGAAGCTAAAAAAAGGGATCATCGCAGGATAGGCAAAGAACTTGAACTATTTACATTCTCACAAAATGTCGGGCAGGGACTACCTTTGTGGTTGCCAAAAGGCGCTATGATCAGGGAAAAGCTGGAGCAATATCTAAAAAAAGTACAAAAAGACGCAGGTTATGTACCTGTAATTACTCCCCATATCGGCAATGTCAAATTGTACAAAACCTCGGGACACTATGATAAATACGGGGCCGATTCGTTTCAACCGATCAAAACACCTATCGAAGGTGAGGAATTTTTCCTCAAACCGATGAATTGTCCCCATCATTGTGAGATTTTTAAAAGCAAACCGGTTTCATACAAAGATCTTCCTGTTCGGCTTGCCGAATTCGGAACAGTTTACCGTTATGAACAGAGTGGAGAACTTCACGGACTTACCCGTGTAAGGGGATTTACGCAGGATGACGCACACATTTTTTGCATGCCCGACCAGGTGAAAGATGAATTTAAGGCAGTGATGGACATAGTGATGCGAATCTTTACTGCCCTTGATTTCAAAGATTTTATTGTCCAGATTTCGTTACGAGATAAAGAAGACAAAACAAAATATATCGGATCAGATGAAAACTGGGATAAAGCTGAAAAAGCGATCATGGAAGTAGCAGAAGAGAGCGGTCTGGATACTGTTATCGAATACGGTGAAGCTGCTTTTTACGGCCCCAAAATGGACTTTATGGTGAAGGATGCCCTGGGCCGTAAATGGCAATTGGGCACTATACAGGTTGATTATAACCTTCCCGAAAGATTTGAACTGGAATATACAGGCAGTGATAATGAAAAACACCGTCCGGTAATGATTCACAGGGCACCATTCGGTTCGATGGAACGATTTGTGGCAGTTTTGATAGAACATACATCAGGAAAATTTCCGCTTTGGCTCGCCCCCGTGCAGGTTAAAATACTACCAATCAGTGAAAAATATCAAATTTACGCTGAAAAAGTTTTAAAATTCCTGAATAATTCCGATCTTCGCGCCGAAATTGACGACCGAAGCGAAAAGACCGGTAAAAAGATCAGAGATGCCGAATTGGAGCGGATTCCCTACATGCTAATTGTAGGAGAGAAAGAAGAAGAAAGTGGCACGGTTTCGGTTCGGGTTCAGGGTCAGGGCGACAAAGGCAGCATGGAAATGCAACAATTTGCCGACCTGCTTCAGAAAGAAATAAATAACAGCATTCAATAATTAAATTGTAGGAGGAAATAAAATAGCTAAGCAATTTTACAGAGGACGCAGGAGAGGATTCGTCAGAAGGGAAAAAGAAGAACCCTTTAAAGTTAATCATAAAATTACCGCCCCCATGGTTAGATTGGTGGGTGAAAATGTGACGGATGGTATTTATCCCCTCAAAGAAGCCATTGGAATGGCAGAAAATCAGGAACTCGACCTGGTTGAGATTTCACCGAATGCCAATCCACCTGTTTGTAAAATAATCGATTATAAAAAGTTTATTTACGACAGGAAGAAAAAACAAAAAGAGATCAAGGCGAAAGCCCATAAAGTGGTTGTTAAAGAGATCAGGCTTGGACCTCATACTGATGATCACGATTTTAATTTCAAATTAAGGCACGCTGAGAAGTTCCTGACAGAAGGGGCAAAAGTTAAAGTAGATGTATTTTTTAAAGGCCGGTCAATCGTTTATAAAGATACCGGCGAGATCATGTTACTGAGGTTTGCCCAGGAACTCGAAGAATTCGGGAAAGTGGAGCAGTTGCCAAAACTTGAAGGGAAACGGATGATCATGATCATTAGTCCGAAAAAATAAATTACTTAATATAAAACAGATTTGTAATGCCTAAAATGAAGACGAAATCCGGTGCTAAAAAAAGGTTCTCCTTTACCGGTACAGGTAAATTGAAGAGGAAGCATGCTTACAAAAGTCACATTCTGACTAAAAAATCAAAAAAGCGTAAACGTAACCTAACTTACTTTGCACTTGTTGATAAAGCAGATGTAGCCAATGTAAAAGATTGCTTACCCGGAAGTTAAATTAAATGTTAAACTTACGATCAGCTTGTAAAAGATCCCAAATGGGGCGCTGACGTAAAAAATTAAAATTATGCCACGATCAGTAAATACAGTAGCATCGCGCGCCCGCAGGAAAAAAATCCTGAAAAGAGTAAAAGGACAATTCGGGCGTCGTAAAAATGTCTGGACGGTGGCCAAAAATGCATACGAAAAAGGCCAGCAGTATGCATACCGCGACAGACGAGCAAAAAAACGTTTTTTCAGGGGGCTATGGATTCAGCGAATCAATGCTGCCACCCGCGAATATGGAATGTCTTACTCAGAATTTATGGGTAAGATACACAGTAAAAATATCGACCTGAGCAGAAAAGCGCTCGCCGACCTTGCCACTAACAATCCCGAAGCTTTTAAAGCAATTGTGGATGCCGTAAAGTAAGGCAACTTAATAAAAAAATGATCCGGCCTTTTGGTCGGATTTTTTTTTACTTTTATCTCCTGAAATATTTTAGTTAAATCACCGTTTATTAGAATTTGTCGAGAGATTGTATCACAAAACGCTTTATCCGTGAATAAGCTTATACTTTCAGTTACCATTTTCCTTTCATTCTTTTTGGGATCAGCAGGTTATTCACAAATCGGAGGAATGAGCTCCTTCGAATTTCTAAACCTCACTTCATCCCCAAGAATTGCTGCCATGGGTGGCGACTTTTTAACGATTCAGGACAATGACATCACCATTGCTCCGTTTAATCCGTCCCTTATCAACCCCGGGATAGATGGTCATCTGGGTGTTAATTACGTAGATTTTTACAGCGATATTAACTACGGATCTGCTGCTTACAGCAAAACTTTTCAGAAAACCGGAAGCTTTCTGGGTACTGTTCAATATATTAATTACGGAAGTTTTGATGGTACTGATGAGTCCGGACAACGTACCGGTGAATTTAATTCCAGTGAAACGGCCGTTGGAATCGGTTGGGGAAGACAACTCGACTCTCTCTTTTCGATCGGATCGAATTTAAAATTCATTTATTCAGGTCTTGAAACTTACAATGCATACGGTTTGGCAGTGGATGTTGCAGGCAGCTACACCAGTGCCGACAAGAGTTTCGTAGCTTCCATCATTGCCAAAAATATTGGCAGGCAATTAAAATCATACGAAGGGGGTAATATACAACCTCTCCCCTTTGAGTTGCAGATCGGCCTATCAAAGAAACTGAAACACCTGCCTTTCCGGTACTCAGTTCTGTTCAATCACCTTGAAAAATGGGATCTTCGCTATTCTGACCCAGCCACACTTAATGTTGATCCGATTTCGGGAGAGACAATCGACGACAGCAAACTGGAAAAATTTGCTGATAACCTCATGCGACACATAGTTATTGGAGGAGAATTATTGATAGGTAAAAATCTGAGTGTAAGGGCAGGGTATAATTACAAAAGGAGACAGGAATTAAAAATTGAAGAAAAAACTTCGACTGTTGGATTTTCATGGGGTATCGGATTCAGGGTTTCTAAATTTCATTTCAACTATGCCCGTTCTACGTGGCATCTAGCGGGTTCTCCAAATTATATTTCAGTTACAACAAATCTCTCTGAATTTTTCGTAAACAAGAATTAACCCTACCTTTGGTAGTACCCACGGGTTAAATACAAATTATGAAGATTGAAATTGATCAGTCGGCAGGTTTCTGTTTTGGTGTAAAAAATGCCATTGAAAAAGCAGAAAATGAATTGCTGCAGGGAAATCAGGTTTATTGCCTGGGTGAAATGGTTCACAATATGGAAGAGATGAACCGTTTGAACAAGCTGGGGCTTATCACGATCAATCACGATGAATTTGAAAAACTTAGCAATGTTTCGGTGTTGATAAGGGCACACGGAGAGCCCCCTCAAACTTACGAATATGCCAACAAAGCTCATATTCACCTGATTGAAGCGACTTGCCCAGTAGTGATAAGGTTGCAAAAAAAAATCAGGGATACCAACACAGAAAATAATGAAGCACAAATTGTAATTGCCGGTAAACCCGACCATCCCGAAGTAAAGGGACTTGCAGGAAATGTAAATAAAGAAGTAGTGGTAGTAAATGATCCGAGTGAACTCGATAAAATTGACTTTCAAAAACCTGTGAATCTTTTTGTGCAAACTACACTCCATCCGGAAAAGCTGAAAGAAATAAAATCTAACATGATAAGACGATTCAGGGAATCTGGATACGACCCATCAAACCTGGTAGTTAAAAACCGAATTTGCGGACAAGTAGCCAACCGAATCCCAAGCCTGAAAACTTTTTGCCGTAAACACGATCTCATTATCTTTGTGAGCGGGAAAAACAGTTCAAACGGAAAATCCCTTTTTGCGGTCTGCCAATCGATAAACCCTAATTCCCACTTTCTTTCAAATGAAGCAGAGCTGCAAGCCGGGTGGTTCAAACATATTAATTCAGTTGGAATAAGCGGGGCAACAAGTACACCAGGATGGTTACTGGAACAGATCGCTCAAAAAATAAAGGAACATATTTAGATGTATCTTCAAAATCTTAAATTATCCAATTTTAAAAATTATGAAGGTGAGAATTTCAGCTTCTGTCCGAAAGTAAATTGCTTCATTGGGAATAATGGTGCCGGCAAAACCAATATCCTGGATGCCATCTATTATCTTTCGTTCTGCAAAAGTTATTTCAATTTTATCGATACCCAAAACATCATGCATGATGCCCCCTATTTTGCCATTCATGGAAATTACAGAAAAAATGGCAACAACGACGATACGATCTCGTGCATTCAAAAGCGTAACCAAAAAAAACAATTTATCCTGAACGATAAGGAGTACGACCGGTTATCCGACCATATCGGTTTGTTTCCTTTGGTAATGATATCGCCCTACGACCGCGATCTGATCAATGAAGGAAGTGAGATCAGACGGAAATTCATTGATTCGGTTATCTCGCAATTTGACAAACTTTACCTCGATGATCTCATCAGTTACAACAAGGCTTTGCTACAAAGAAACAACCTGCTGAAAGATTTTAATGACAGGAATTATTTTAAGGAAGATCTGCTTGAAATATGGGATGATAAACTTGTACGTTTAGGAGAAAAGATACATGCGAAACGAAAAGATTTCCTTGAAGGATTTGCGCCTTTGTTCCAGGAATATTTCAATTATATCTCCAATAAGCAGGAAAGCGTTAGCATTCATTACGACTCAGGGTTAAATGAGCGATCATTGCAAGAGCTACTGGTTGCTTCGCGCGATAAAGACAGGAATGTCCGTTACACGACCGAAGGAATTCACAAGGATGACCTGCAGATGCACATCAACGGATATCCGGTAAAGAAATTCGGATCACAGGGTCAGCAAAAATCGTATGTGATTGCCATCAGGCTGGCGCAGTTTGATTATACCCGGAATATTAAGAATGTAAAACCTGTTTTATTGCTGGATGATATCTTTGATAAATTGGATGAAGAGCGCGTAAAACAGATCATCAGCCTTGTGAGACGTGAAAACTTCGGACAGGTATTTATTACCGATACACAAAAAGATCGAATTGAAAATGTTTTCCGGCAAATTGATATTGATCACAAAATATATATGATTACTTCGGGAAAAGCAGTAGAGTATGCAGCTTCTTAAATCAGCAAACATGAAAAACAGCAATGAGCAAAAGTTAAATGATGTGATCCGCGATCTGCTGGAAACCTACAAACTGCAGGATAAAATTACAGAAACCAAGTTGATTCGGTCATGGGAAAGTGTAGCGGGTAGCTACATCTCAAAATCGACTGATAAGATTTATATAAGCAGGAGAAAGCTTTATGTCCGGTTAAATTCTCCTGCCCTTAAACACGAATTGATGTTTGCCCGCGAAAAACTAATTAAAGCACTCAATGACTCCGTACAAAACGAAGTTATCGATGAGATCGTATTTCTGTAATTTATTGTACTACAATTTCGTAGGGCAACCTGGCCTGAACACCCGACTGTTGTTTTAACATTTCGAAATACCTGAGATAACGGTAGTTCTCTCCAAGTTCATTTTTCATTAAGAATATACGCGTTTGGCCAAACAAGTCTTCAAATATTTGCTCAAAGGGTTCTTTTCTTTCAGGCAAATCAACGGTTCTGTAATCTTCAAGACCAGCGAGATCTTTAGCAGTTTCGATGGCTGTGGTTAAACCTCCGAGTTCATCTACCAATCCCAGTTCCAATGCATCTGCTCCACTCCATACACGCCCCTGCGCAATTTCATCAACTGCATTCCACTCCATATCACGACCTTCCGCCACATGAGTAACAAATGAATCGTAAAACCTTTCGATCAAATTTGTAAGTACCTGTCTCTGGTAATCGGTCAGGGGTTTGTTGACACTGATAAAATCAGCATTTTTATTTGTGTTCACCCCATCGAAGGTTATACCCAATTTATTGTTGAACAACCCCTGGAAGTTGGGAATCAGTCCAAAAACGCCAATTGATCCTGTAATGGTTGTTGGATCGGATATGATGTAATCGGCTCCGCAGGAAATATAATAACCACCAGATGCAGCGAGGTTTCCCATCGAAACCACAACCGGTTTAACTGCTGAGCATAACTTTACTTCGCGTAATATAATATCTGAGGCCAGGCCATCACCTCCCGGCGAGTTAACCCTCAGCACCACAGCTTTGATATCATCATCCAATCTTGCCCTTCTGATCGTTCTTGAAATTTTATCGCCACCAATGGTGTTTTCATCACCTTCACCCTGCATGATATCACCCGAGGCATACACAACTGCTATTTTGTTTTTGCTTCTTGTTTTGGGGAAGTTTACGTCTTTAACCCGCGTGTAATCATGGATTGAAACAAGATTTTCATTCTTAACATGATCTATATCAAGTTCATTAGCCAGAATTCCTAAAAATTCATCCATATAAATCAATGAATCAACTATATTTAATTGGTAAGCATTTAAAGGATTTTGTGTCGACAGATCGTCGGCAATCCGGTTTAGGTTTTCAGCAGAAGTATTCCGGCTGGCAGCAATATCACCAATTGAATTATTCCACAATGAACTGATATAGGTGAGTGTTTGTTCCTTATTTTCCTCACTCATATCGTCTCGTAAAAAAGGTTCAACAGCAGCTTTATATTTGCCATGCCGGATAATCTGGATGTCAATATCCAGTTTTTCAAGTGTTCCTTTTAAAAAAGCGATTTCACCACGAAGCCCCCTGAATTCAATAAAACCTTCCGGATTTAGAAAAACTTTATCAGCCACCGAGGCCAGATAATAGGCCTTTTGCAGGTATACATTACCATAGGCATAAACAAATTTACCCGTGGATTTAAAATCCAGAATTGCATCCCTTATTTCATTTACCGTAGCCAAACCCGATGGCATATTCGACAGGTCAAGGTAAATTCCATAAATCCGGTCGTCATTTTTGGCCTTTTCGATATTTTTCAAAATATCATTCAATCCGGCGGGAATTTTAAAAGTTTCGTAATTCATGTATATTTCAAACGGATCATTCGATGTGCGATCGGGAATATCATAATCAAGTTTTAAGTGCAAAACCGATTTGGAATTTACTGCAACTTCTTCAGGCTGACTGAGAGATATAATTGCGCTGATAAAGGCAATGAACAGAAAAAATCCGATCACACATATCAGGAAAAATCCCAACATGCTGGCAAACATAAATTTGAAAAATTCTTTCATGGAAATAACTATTTATCTGTTAGTGTTTTATTTTTTGAAGTATGTTTAAAGGTAATTTATTACTGCATGAACTACCGGTTCAAATAAATATTATCGAATAGCGTCAAAGAAATGAAATTCTATATTGCAATATTAGTGAAAATTCTAAACGATAAAGATGCAAATTAATAGTTTATTTAATACCCTGTGGTAAACTGCAAATTGTATTTTTGCACCCGATAAACATGCAAGTTGAATAAAGTTTTACTATTAATAGGAAGCAATCTTGGAAGCCGGGAATTAATTCTTGACAGAGCCAAAACAATGATCAATGAGGGTGTTGGAAAGATCACGTGCCAATCATCGATTTATGAAACCGAACCCTGGGGTTTTGATTCAAAACGGCAATTTCTTAACCAGGTAATTTTGATTGAATCGGATCTGAAGCCGCATGAAGTACTAAGCAGGTCGCTCAAAATCGAAAAATCATTGGGAAGACAAAGAACAAATGGAGACGGTTATCATTCAAGATCAATTGATATAGATATTCTGATGTTTGACAATTTGACCCTTCGTGATGACAACCTTGAAATTCCTCATCCGAGGTTGCATGAAAGAAATTTCACTTTGGTTCCGATGGCTGAAATAGCCGGCGACTGGATACATCCCGGTTTGGATAAGTCTATTTCACAACTCGCTGAAAACAGCATCGATACCGGTGTAGTAAAAAGGTACAGACCTGAATAATTACAACTATATTAAGTTGGCAAATGAAATATAGCTACATAACCATCGAAGGAAATATCGGATCAGGAAAAACAACCCTTTCAAAAATGATCGCTGCTGAATGCAATGGGAAATTGGTTCTGGAGCGATTTGAAGATAATTCTTTTCTTCCCAAGTTTTATAAGGACCCTGAAAAATATGCCTTCCCTTTGGAAATGTCCTTTTTGGCCGATCGATTTCAACAACTTAAAACAGAGGTTACTGATCGTGATATTTTTACTTCATTCACCATAGCAGATTATTTTATCAATAAATCGTTAATTTTCGCTAAGAACAATCTGCAAAACGATGAGTTTCAACTATATGCCCGCCTTTTCGAGATCATCAATGGATCGTTGCCCAAACCAGGATTGATCGTATATTTATTTAATACTGTAGAAAACCTTTTGTCCAATATAAGAAAAAGAGGCCGAAACTATGAACAGGAGATTAGCTATGAATACCTTGCAAATATTCAACAGGGGTATTTCGATTATTTCAGAACAATGAAGAACCAGCGTGTTGTAATCATTGACACACAATCAATCGATTTCGTAAAGAACAGCAATGATTACGATAAAATCATTTCAGTGATCGAAAAAGAATACAATTTTGGAATCCACCGGATAACATTTTTATGATAGCTGCAAAAAGCAACCGTGCCAAAGTTTCGATTGATAAGACCTGAAAGCCTTTTTGCGTGCATTTTTTTATCAATACCCGAATGTTAATATTTTTTAACGTGCAGAACCTAAGTTACTGTAAAACACCTGATTTTAAGTAATGATGCAGCATGCCTGTTTTTTGAAAACCAAAAAAAAAAAATGCCTTGTAAAAATGAATTGATAATTTTTATACTTTTGAGGAAAATTAATCGGAATAGGCCAGCATTGTGTATCACAAATAAAAATTGTAGTAAATAGATTAAAATAATACACTATGAAAAAAAATTATCAGATTGTATCAAAGGCTTTATTAATTGCACTGCTATTTATTATACCAGTTGCATTATTATCGCAGAATGCAAACAGGGAAGAGGGAAGCGACAAGCTGTATTATCAATGGTATATTAACTTAAATGGCGGTATAACTCAGAGCTTTTGCGACATCCAGAGTGGCAGTTTTCACCTGGACCAGCTTCAGGGAGATGCCATTGCTCCTTCATTCGGAGCCAGACTTGGTAAACACATCAGCCCGGTGTTCGGAATCTACGGTTCTTTTATGACCGGCAAACTGCAGGGATTCAACGATGACAGACAACTTGAATTCGAAACAGATATTAATTATGATGCTATTCTTGGAGGTACGCTCAGTTTCTCAAATTTAATTTTCGGCTACAAACCAAGACTGGTTAACGTTTATGGAACAGCAGGGCTTGGTCTCGCCAGTTTTACACCAACCACTTATCAAAGAATTGACGGCGAGCGCGGACCCCGGGTATTTGACATTTTAGATCCGGCAACTGCTGAAGATAAAACTGAAATCAATAATACTACTGAAGCTATGTATCCGGTAGGAATTGGTGTAGATTTCAGGATCAACAACCGTTGGGATATCAATTTTGAAAGTACACTGCGATTATTTGACTCTGACAAACTCGACGGATACATTTCAGGAAACAAAAACGATGCTTATTATTACACATCACTTGGTGTTGGATATAGTTTCTGGAGACCATCATCAGGAGGTAAAATGGATATCGAAACTGAACCGACAATCCTTGCTCTTCATGGTGATTCAATTCCAATCGAAATCAAAGGAAAATTCCCGGATTCATACAACAAAAGAGCAGTTGTTGAATTTACACCGGAATTACGTTACGGTACCCAATCCAAAACTCTTGAAACAATGTATTTCCAGGGAACTGACGTAACCGAAGAAAATCAAAAGCCAGGAGCTATGGTTATTTCTGAAGATGGCGGTTCTTTCACTTATAAAACCTACGTTCCATACGAACCCGGAATGGACGTCTGCGAATTATATGTAGAACCAATGCTCTCTGTTAAAGGAAGAACCCCTTCGAGCATGGGTGACAGGAAACTTGCAGATGGTTTGATCATGACTTCCAAAAGAATCACCAATACAGAAAAAGTTTTATTGGCTGACCACGGTTACCAAAGAAATATTGTGGTTAACCAAATGGGAACCATTTATTATATTGTGAACAGACATCAACTCAACTTCAATTTCAAGCTGAATAAAACCGATGAGGCCAAAGCAGCTCGCGAAAACCTTAAAGAATTTGTTGACAAAGGCTGGGAGATCAGAAATATTTCAGTTAATGCTTGGGCATCTCCGGAAGGTGAAGAGTCTTTCAACCAGGGTTTATCACAAAGAAGGAGCGAATCTGCTAAAAAATGGATCGCCGACGTTTATGCGTCATACGTAAAGCAAGCTGCCAAAGAAAAAGGAGTTAGCAAGGAAGAAATAGAGCAGGAAATTAAATATGATCTCGAAGCACACGGTGAAGATTGGGATGGATTTATGGATGCATTGAAAAAATCCGATATCAAGGATAAAAACATCATCGCTAATGTTGTTAATTCTCAACCTGATCTTAAAAAACGCGAACAGGAAATCAGAAACATGACAGTGATCTACAAAGAGATTGAAGATGAAATCCTTCCTCCGTTGCGTAGGTCAGAAATCAACGTCTTTGCATATGAACCATCTCTTTCTGATGATGAGATTGCTCAGTTATCAACTACCAATCCTGATTCATTAAACATCCATGAACTATTGTATGCAGCAACGCTTACTGATGATAATGAAGCTAAAATGAACATCTACAAAACTGTAATTGATCAGTATCCTGATGATTGGAGAGGTTATAACAATGCCGGTAAAGTCAGCGTGGAAATGGGCGACTATAATGCAGCAGAAAATTATTTTGCAAAAGCAAAATCAAAAGCAGCCAACAATGGTGTAGTTCTCAACAATACTGGTGCAATGGCTTCAAAAGAAAAAGATTTTGCAAAAGCCAAAGACGCTTATATGGCAGCTCAAAAACAAGGTGTAAATGTAAATTATAACATGGGTATCGTGAAGATTGCAGAAGGTAATTACAACGGCGCAATCAATTCACTTGGTTCTGAAAAATGTGACTATAATCTTGCACTGGCACACGTACTGAGCGGAAACTATAATGCCGCAACCTCAACATTAAATTGTGCCGAAAAAACGGCTCAGGTTTATTATCTGCAGGCAGTTATCGGAGCCAGAACAAATAACGATAACATGGTATACGAAAACCTGAAAAAAGCAATTGCTGCTGACAAGTCATATGCTAAAACAGCAATGGAAGACAAAGAATTCATGAAATATTACACCAATCCTGAATTCATGAATATTGTGAAATAAATAACCACATCTGATAATTTTTAGTAAACAAAGAAGGCTGCTTTTTAGCAGCCTTCTTTGTTTTTGCTTTTTCCCTGATTATGAAAATAAAAGTGCCATAGCACAATTCCAGCGCTTACCGCAACATTAAAGGAATGCTTCGTGCCGAATTGAGGTATTTCAATAGCAAAATCCACCATTCCCAAAACAGATTCTGAAACACCGTTAATTTCATTCCCAAAAATCAATGCGTATTTTTGGTCGGATAAGGGACTAAAAGTTTCCAGACTTATATGTGGTTCTATCTGTTCAATAGCCACAATTTGATATTTTTTCACCTGAAGATCCGCAACAGCATCCTCCACCTTTTCAAAATATTTCCAATTTACACTCTCTGTCGCCCCCAGAGCGGTTTTCTGGATTTCACGGTGAGGAGGAGAACCGGTTATTCCGCATAAATACAGTGCTTCGACCCGAAAGGAATCTGAAGTTCTGAATACCGAGCCAATGTTATTCAAACTCCTTATGTTGTCTAAAATAATTACAACCGGTAGTTTTTCAGATCGTTTAAAATCTTCAGCAGAAATCCTTCCCAGCTCCTCGTTTTTTATCTTTCGTAACATAAGGCGCAAAGTTAACAATGACCAACAAACTGTGAATTAAAATTTTGAGATCATTCATGTTATAGTTATATTTTTGTTGACAGATATGGCAGAAACAAAAAAGATAGCCGAAACACCTTTGATGAAACAATACAATTCCATCAAAGCAAAATATCCTGATGCACTACTGCTCTTCAGGGTTGGCGACTTTTATGAGACTTTTGGAGAGGATGCAATCAAGGCATCAAAAATACTGGGAATCGTTCTTACCAAAAGAGCAAATGGATCTGCCTCCTACGTAGAACTGGCCGGATTTCCTCACCATTCGCTTGAAACTTATCTCCCCAAACTTGTGAGAGCAGGTCACAGAGTCGCGATCTGTGATCAGCTTGAGGATCCTAAACTGGCAAAAAAAATTGTTAAAAGAGGAGTTACCGAACTTGTGACTCCGGGGGTAACGTACAATGATAATGTTCTTGAAAACAACCAGAACAATTTCCTCGCAGGTATTCATTATGGTGAAAAAAAATCGGGGATTGCGTTTCTCGATGTATCAACCGGAGAATTTTTACTCGCACAAGGGGAAAATCCGTATATCGATAAATTGATCCAAAGTTTTATGCCCAGTGAGGTTATCATTCAAAAAGACAAAAGTGCTGCATTTAAACAACAATTTGGTAATAAGTTTTATATCAACACTTTCGAAGAATGGATCTTTACCGGTGAATTTACTTACGATCTCCTGATCAATCATTTTGGGACCACCAGCCTGAAGGGTTTCGGAGTTGAAAACCTGCCTTTGGGAACCATAGCTGCAGGTGTTATTCTGCATTACCTGAAAGAGACCCATCACGAAAAATCGAATCATATTTCTAAAATTTCCAGGATCGAAGAAGACAACTATGTGTGGCTGGATAAATTTACAATTCACAACCTTGAACTGGTTTTTTCAGCTAATGAAAAGGCTGTAACTCTGCTCGACACTCTCGATCAAACTGTTACGCCAATGGGCTCGAGGCTGCTGCGAAGATGGATTGTTCTTCCACTTAAAAACAAAAAACCAATAGAAGAAAGACTTGAAACTGTTGAATTTTTTATCAATAACGATGAAATAGCCGGGCAAACCAGATCTGCTATTAAAACGATTGGAGACCTGGAAAGGCTGATATCAAAAGTCGCTATAGGCAAAGTTAACCCCAGAGAAGTAGTGAAAATCAAGGAATCACTGCAACAAACCAAAGACGTTAAAGATATATTGCTCCAACCTAACAGCGAATCTCTGACAAAACTTATTGAACAGATTAATCTTTTACCTGCCATTACTAAGCAAATTGAAAACACACTGAATTCTGATCCACCGGCACTTGTGAATAAAGGAAATGTAATTGCTCCGGGAATATCTGAAGAACTTGATGAACTCAGGAATATCGTACACTCAGGAAAAGATTTTCTGGTTAATATACAGCAAAGAGAAATTGAACGAACCGGAATTTCATCTTTAAAAATCGGTTATAATAATGTTTTTGGGTATTACCTCGAAGTAACAAATACACATAAGGACAAAGTTCCGGACGAGTGGCACCGAAAACAGACACTGACTAATTCTGAAAGATATATTACCGAAGAATTGAAAACCTACGAGCAGAAAATTCTTGGTGCAGAGGATAAAATACTTGCGCTTGAAGCCAGGCTATTCAATGACCTGGTACTGAGTCTTTCTGACTATATTGAGCCAGTACAGGTAAATGCCCGGATCATTGCAAAATTGGATGTGTTGCTCTCTTTCGCGTACATTGCATCAAAAAACAATTACTGCCGTCCATCCATAAATGAAACCTTTCGACTTGAGATTAAAGAAGGACGCCACCCGGTAATTGAAACACAAATGCCTGTAGGTGAGGCTTATATACCCAACGATATTCAGCTTGATCATGAGAAACAACAGATTTTAATTATTACAGGCCCTAATATGTCAGGAAAATCTGCTTTATTAAGGCAAACGGGGCTTATTGTTCTTATGGCTCAAATGGGATGTTTTGTACCGGCGAAATCTGCAAAAATAGGCCTGGTTGATAAAATATTTACACGAATCGGGGCTAGTGATAACATTTCTCTCGGAGAATCGACCTTTATGGTTGAAATGAATGAAACCAGCAGCATTCTGAACAACCTGTCGGATCGAAGTCTGATACTTTTGGATGAAATTGGGCGGGGAACAAGCACTTATGATGGAATATCGATAGCATGGGCGATCAATGAATTTCTTCACGAACACCCCTTGTTCAAAGCTAAAGTTCTATTTGCAACACATTATCATGAGCTCAATGAGATGACCAATAGTTTCCAGCGCATTAAAAACTTCCATGTTTCTATCAAGGAAGTTGGAAACCAAATTATTTTCCTTAGAAAAATCATGCCTGGTGGTAGCGAACATAGTTTTGGTGTTCATGTAGCCAGAATGGCGGGAATGCCACAAACCATTGTTGAAAGAGCTTCGGAACTATTAAAAGTTTTTGAAAAATCACACAGTAGCGATGAACTTAAAAAGAAGGCCAGCAGGAGCATGGACCGAAAGAACGATTTCCAACTGAGCTTTATTCAACTGGATGATCCGCTTTTATTGCAAATCAAAGAAGATATTTTAAACACTGATATCAATACACTTACACCGGTGGAAGCCTTGATGAAACTCAATGAGATAAAAAAACTGATCGGTAAATAAAACTCTGTTGTGGTAAAAAATGCCTGAAAACAAAGGCAAACATAAAATCAAAAAAGAAAAAAATTTACTTGACTTAAATTAATTTTTATATACATTTGCACTCCCAATTCGCACTGCGAAAGTAGCTCAGCTGGTAGAGCACGACCTTGCCAAGGTCGGGGTCGCGGGTTCGA
>JAGQVF010000162.1 GCA_020438135.1 Bacteroidales bacterium
GGTAAGCAATTGCTCATTTTGAAGGAGCTTCTCTTTCACCTGGATCGACTCTGATATGGCTTGTTGAATACGTGTCATAATCTTGCTTTTATAGCCGGCATTGAATCCGGCTTAACATCCCGCAAAATTAAGGGAATTTTTATAGCAAGGCCGGCAAGGATGGAACTGTTATTATAGTTTGTAGAGGATTTGGTGAAATAAGCTGTTTACATTGATTAAAACCTTTTCTTTTTTGGGCTTTGCCGGTTGTCAAAAAAATCAAGCAGAATTAATGTTTCACCGCTTATTCTGTAGAAAATATTAACCTGTTTTTCTGTGTAAAACCACGGATCGCTTTTTCTCTGTTTTCAATTGTTCCTAATTCAGGAAATTCGGACAAAAGATTTAAAAAGTCATAAACCTTCTTTACAAAACTTTTGGTTACTCTTTCCCATATTCCAGCAACAGATAATTAAGAATTTTGTCAAATTTTCCATCGGCCCGTTTGGACCATTTAATAGCTAAAGCCATTTCTGATGTTTGGATTTCATCGCTTCATGATCCAATAAGTTCTCAGGATCTCCGCTTTCTTCCAGGGTATCTAACAACTCTTCCTGTTCCGTTTTATTCAGTCGGTTCCATAAATCACCATCTCGCATTTTCGTTCTGGATTTATGGATATTATAAAAGTGCATCAAAAGGTTTTCATTATCTTATCCTACTCATGCGAAACATCAATCAACGTTTGCCGGTAGGCGTTAAAAACATTGGCGCGGGAAACAAAACCAACATATTTCCCTTTATTCAAAACCACCAGGTTGTAGTTTCCGGTTTCTTTGAATTTCTCCATCACGGTTTCCATGCTGTCATCCAACGAAACCTTTTCGCGCGCAGAGGGCTGGAATATATAATTCGTAACAGGAACACCATATTTGTCGCGGTTAAACATATCTTCACGTACATTATCGAGGACGATCATACCGAGGAAATTTTTCTCCTTATCCACCACCGCAAACAGATTCCGTTTCGATTTGGCGATCACTGATGTGAATTCGCCCAAAGTGGCATTCGGATTTATCGTAAGAATATCTTTATCGATCACATCCCGCACATTAAGCAGAGTCAGCACTGCCTGATCTTTGTGATGGGTCAGCAATTCACCCCTTTCGGCCAGCTTCTTCGTAAAAATGGAATGCGGATCAAAGGTTTTGATCGTCACAAAAGAGACCGTGGAAGTAACCATCAGCGGCACGATCAATTCATATCCGTTGGTCATTTCGGCGATGAGGAAGATCGCCGTTAGCGGTGCATGCAGTACGGCTCCCAGCACACCGGCCATTCCCACAAGGGTAAAATTGGCTTCAGACAAATGGCGGGTAAAATTCAAATCGTTGATAAAACGTGCAAAGGCAAAACCAGCAAAACCACCGGTGACGGCACTGGGCGCAAAAATCCCTCCTACCCCGCCGCTCTCGAGGGTTAAGGTTGTGGCAATCACTTTAAATACGATCAGGAAAAGCAGGAACAGCAAAAAAAGCCAGGTATTATCCCGGAAGGTGTAAAAGAAACTGTTCTCCAGCAAGTGACCCGGATTGCCCGAAATGATCATCCGGATGGCATCGTACCCCTCACCGTAAAGTGCCGGAAACAAAAAGATCAGCAAACCGAGGATGCTCACTCCTACCAAAATCCTGACAGACCTGTTGGTAAAAGCTTCCATACGATCCGTGATGAAATGGGTAGCCCGGTTGAAATAGAGTGAAACAAATCCGGTAAGAATTCCCAGCAACAGGAAAAACGGAACATCAGCCACAGCAAAAGGTTCGGATATCTTAAAATGGACCAGAATTTTTTCAGCCAGCAAAATTTTGGTGGTGATCGCACCGGTAGCCGATGCCATCAACAGCGGAATGATGCTGGAGATCGTCAGGTCGAGCATCAGCACTTCGAGGCTGAAAATCACCGCCGCGATCGGGGTTGTAAAAATAGAAGCCATGGCACCGGCAGCTCCGCAACCTATGAGCAAAATGGTAGATTTATAATCCAGGCGAAGGATCTGCCCCAGGCCCGAACCGATGGATGAGCCGGCAGAAATGATCGGTGCCTCCAACCCGATCGACCCACCAAATCCGGCTGTTAATGAACTACCGAAAAGGGATGAATAGATCTTGTGTTGTTTCATTTTCCCGCCCAGCCTTGAGATCACATATAGGATTCGGGGAATGCCGTGCTGTGTGTCATCCCTGATGATGTATTTGATCAGGAGCACAGTTAACAGGATGCCGATGGCCGGAAGGACTACATACCAATAGTTTTGTTCCTGTGTACGGAAGCTGGAGGTGAGGATCTTTTCGATATAAAAAACAGAAGACTTTAATAGATAAGCCGCCACACCGGACAGAAACCCGATTGCGGCACTGATCAGGATAATGAAATAACGGTCGTTGATGTTCCGGCTACGCCAAACCAGAAATTTACCGATGAGGTTCTTAATAGTCGACATCGGCATGCATATTTTTTGATTTTTGGAATAGAAGACGTAAGCTGGATGACAAAAGCATAATTCAGAGTTTCCAGGTGATCAATCCCTGCGTAGTAAAATCATACCGCTGGATATCTCCCCCAAACTTCTTCAATGCTTCAATCACTTTAATCCGGGTATTATCAGGGCAATACAAAATAACAAAACCACCTCCGCCGGCACCCGACACCTTGCCGCCGGTGGCACCGTTTTTAACGGCCGTTTCATAAATCTCATCGATCATTTTATTGGTGATGCCTTTGGCCATGTTCTTTTTGTTTTGCCATCCGTAATCGAGTATCTCCCCGATCTTGTCGAGGTCACCTCTCAGGATCGCCTCTTTCATCATGATCGCCTGTTGCTTGAGATTATGAGTTGCTTCGATGCTGGCAGAAACATTCTTCATCACATTTTTACTCTGTGCTTCGATGATCTTTGAGGATAACCGGCTGGTCTCCGTGTTGTACAGCACCAGGTTATAAGCCAGTTCGTGCAGGTAAATCGACTTGATCCGAAGCGGATTGACGATCACCTTATCCTCTTTGTAAAATTCCATGAAATTTACCCCTCCGAAGGTGGCAGCATACTGATCTTGTTTTCCGCCGGCCATGACGAGGTCGTTTCGTTCGATTTCATAGGCCAGGTGTGCCAGGTCGTATTCACCAAGCGGTAGATTGAGCCATTCGGCAAAAGCACCGAGGATAGCAACCACCAGCGTTGATGAAGTTCCCAAACCGGAGCCCGGAGGTGCATCCACAAAGGTGGTGAGTTCGAATGCGAGCGGTTCCTTTACAAAATCACGGATCACGCGGTTGTAAACTCCTTTGGCGAGATCGAACCGCCCGTCGACCGGCAGCTCTTCCGCCATTTGATAATCGAGTTTTACTTTTTTATCGAGCGAATTGAGCACGATCTTATTGTCTTTCCTCGGTTGAATGGTGGCATAAGCATACATGCTTATAGTGGCGTTCAGAATGGCGCCGCCAAACAGATCGGAATAAGGAGCTACATCGGTTCCGCCACCTGCCAGTCCCAGTCTCAAAGGTGCTTTGCTTCGAATGATCATGATTGTTGGTCTGTTAATTTGTCAATGGTTTGTAGCATGTTCTCCCATGTATATTTCGATTTCTCTTCTTTCACGCCCTCAATAAATGCTGCTTCTTTCTGCTTTTCGTAAAAACGGCATATCGCGTCTGCAATTTCATCCACCTTTGGGTTTACCACATAACCCACCTTATCATCGGGGACTATCTCTGCCAAACCACCTACATCTGTTGTGATCATCGGTTTGTTGAAGTGATAGGCAATTTGCGTGACACCGCTTTGGGTCGCATCCTTGTAGGGTTGAACCACAATATCCGAAGCGCAAAAATAGGTTCCGACCTCATTATCAGGAATAAAATCGGTAGCGAGCACCACCGAATCATCAAGTGTATGCTGAGCAATGATTTCGTGGTATGGTTTGGCATCGGTGTAAAATTCGCCGGCAACGATCAGTTTGATACCTGTGTTCCGGATTTTCTCTACAGCCATCGCTTTCAGCAGCAGGTCTAGCCCTTTGTAATCGCGGATAAACCCGAAAAACAAAATATACTTTCCTATTGCTTCCAGCTTGAGCTTTTTTCGGGCTTCGGATTTGGGAATGATCGCTCCAAAATTATCATACAAAGGATGCGGACAAAAAAGTTTCGGTCTTTTTGTATCGAAGGTTTCCAGATCTGTTAACACACTTTTCGACATGGCAATGAAACCGTCCACACTTTTCACCCAATAATTACCGAACATCCGGTCGCCTGGACGGTTTTCGTGCGGGATGATGTTATCGATAATGGAGATGATCCTGGATTTTTTATTCCTTCGGATGATGCGGGCGATAGTCCCCAGACAGGGTGCCATAAACGGAATCCAGAATTTGATGATGACCAGATCGGGTTTTTGCTTTTTTATCTCATTGCCTACCCTAAGCCAGTTCAATGGGTTGATGGAATTGACTTTCACGTAAATGTTGAGGTCGGAGGGTTTGGGATCAGAAGAATATTGCGTTTTGCCCGGAAAAAGAAAACCCGGATATTGCAGGCTGAAGGTGTAGATCACCACTTCATCACCACGATCCTGGTAGGCTCTTGCCAATCGTTCGTTATATGCAGCAAGTCCGCCACGGAGCGGCCAGGCTGAACCGACGATCACTATTTTTCTTTTAGCGGCCATATTTACGATCGCTGTTTCACCTCCTCTTTCAATCCGAGGGTTTTATCTATGAGATATTTATTTCGGTCGGGTGAATTTCGTGATAACATCTCGGCAAGAAAACCGGTAACAAAAAGCTGTGAACCGATGATCATAGCCAGGATGCCAAAATAAAACAATGGCCTGTCGGTCATTTTATATACTTCGAAAAAATATTTTGAAACCGAGAGATATATACCGATCACCATTCCAATAAAAAAAAGCAATGTGCCCAATGTTCCGAAAAGGTGCATGGGTCGTTTACCGAATTTCGAAATAAAAGTGATCGAAAGCAGATCGAGATACCCTTTTACCAAACGTTCCATCCCGAATTTGGTGACCCCGTATTTTCTTTTTCTGTGCTGCACAACTTTTTCACCGATCTTTTTAAAACCTGCCCATTTTGCAATTACCGGGATATAGCGGTGCATTTCACCGTACACCTCAATTGTTTTGATAACTTCTTTGCGGTAGGCTTTAAGTCCACAATTAAAATCATGGAGTTTGATACCTGAAATGATTCGGGTTGTCCGGTTAAAGAATTTCGATGGAATTGTTTTTCCAAGTGGATCATGACGTCGCTTTTTCCAGCCCGAAACCAGATCGAAACCTTCTTTTATAATCATGCGGTGTAGTTCGGGAATTTCGTCGGGGCTGTCCTGCAAATCGGCATCCATTGTGATGATCACATCACCGTCAACGAATTCAAAACCTTTGTTAAGGGCAGCAGATTTGCCATAATTTCTGCGGAAGCGAACGGCTTTGATTTCGGCATACTCAACTGCGAGCTGTTGAATGACTTTCCAGGAACTATCGGTACTTCCATCATCCACAAAAACAATTTCAAAACTCAGTTGATTTTCACGGCACACTTTGCTGATCCATGCAGTTAATTCGGGCAGCGATTCTTCTTCATTCAGTAACGGAACTACAACAGATATATCCATGGAATGGTTTTATACAGCAGTTTCAGAAAGGTTGTTTTGGTCTTCTTTTTTAATAAAAATCGAAGCAATTAAGGCAAAAACCAGCGAAAAAAATGCGGTTCCCAGGAATCCCATCAGGCTCATCCAACCCGGTCGCATCATATTTTTGGTAAATCCCATAGCCAAATCAAGTTCTTCATCTGTTATATCGGGCCGGCTATTAATGATATTTTCTTCGGCAGCAACCAGCAATTCCTGCATATATTGCTCACCCATGATCGTTACAAATATATAGGTAAATATAGCGGACAAAATTCCGGCAAACAATCCGGTTAAGAATCCGGCCGAAAGACTTTGACCATAGCTAATAAAACCGTTTAAATGCCGGTCGCGGTAATTGATAGAAGAAAAGATGACGCCGGCCAGGATCAACAAATAACTGATATATCCGACCCAACTCACAGTCATCATATCAAGTAAATAGATTAACAGCGAAAATATGATAAGGGCAATACCCAGGTAGAGCCCAAAAATTAAAGAATGTTTCCAAACAGGTGTAGTGGTGTTTTCCATGATGTTTGTTTTTTGATTGTATTGCAAAGATAAAATTTATGACACTTTAATTGACCTCGCTGATATAATATTTGTAACTTTGCACCCGGGTAAGTCTTATACGACCAGCTCCTGCTGAACTCCCCCAGGACCGGAAGGTAGCAAGGGTAGGCGGTTGAAGCGGTGCGATATAAGTAGCTTACCCTTCTTTTTTGTCTTGCCCAAAACATTTCCTTTGCCTTAATTTTCTTCGATGTTTTTAATATTTCATATTTTTATGTGCCTTAAAGAATGGTATGAAATTGATGTACATCAGATTAACCCGCAGATTTTCACTCCTATGGATTATGTTGCTTTCCGTCGTTTTGGCCTACGGGCAATTTTCTATACTTAAAAACATAACAGTCAACGAAGGACTTCCCAGTTCAAGGATATACGACATGTTGCAGGATTCTACCGGTCACATCTGGTTTGCAACTGAAAACGGAGTTTCAAGGTTCGATGGTTACGAATTCAGAAATTACACCACTTCAAATGGGCTACCTTCCAATTCAATCGTGCAGATACAATTGGGAGAAAACAACAGAGTTTGGGTATTTCCCTATGAAGGTGGACTATTTTACATTGAAAACGATTCGGTTTTCAGGCATTGGATCAATGATTCAATTTCAGGGAAACAAATACCGTTTTTTACCAAAATGTACGATGCTGGTGGTGGAAAATATTTTGTTTCGCCATTAAATCAGGGATTACTCACTTTCGATGAAAATACCAAATCTTTTCAATACCTGAGTAGTTTCAACAACAAAAGCTCCAAAAAACAACCCATAACACTATTTCATGGGCGCGGCAGGGATAACAATTTCATTGCAGGAATTCAGGATGATGAGATCGCACAAAAAATTGAGCAAAGTTTTTCTGAACTGGTTCGATTTAATTATCAACAGCAAAAAAACAACATCCATTACAGAAAAAATTATCTTGAACTTACTCCTGATCATTCACTTATTTCGCTGGGGCATGTTTTGTTAGAAACGAACGACGGGGAGGTGACAAATGAACTGAGGTTTGATAACCCCATTGCAATTTTATATCCTGATCGAAAAGGAAACCTATGGATATCCATTGAGTTTGAAGGAGTTTTGATGTACGAAGAAGGCGATTTAACCCGAAAACCTGTACGTTTTCTTGAACCACAAACTGTTACCTCAATCATTGAAGACAAAACCGGCAGTTTTTGGTTTACAACAACCGATGCCGGTGCATACCTGGTACCATCCATCCAGTTCAGAATATACGACAGGAACAATACCGGTATTACAAACAATATTATTTTATCCATCGAAAAAAGTGATGAGGGATTTATCTTTTCAACGATAGCCAAAGGTATTTATAGTCTTCATTTTCGTAATGAGGAACCTGTTTTCAATAAACTTGAAATATTCGAAAACGAAATCAATGCCAATATCCTTGACATACTGGTTACCCGTAAAAATGAAGTTTGGATAACCAGCAGTAAAAATATCAGGTATGACTTAAACGGCAATCCTCTGCCAATAATTAATTCCTGGGGAGGTGGAGGCTACGTTTTGTATGAAATGAGTGACGGCTCTGTGTGGAATGGTCATCAACTTGGTTTCAGCACTTACACCAACAATCAACTGGTATTTAAATCTTCCTCTTCTGATTTTTCACATAAAACCTTTGCATTTTGTGAACTGCCGGGCAATGAAATTCTGATTGGGACCATTCACGGTCTGTATCGCTTAACGGGAGATTCCATTGTGCTGTATGAACCGAAGGAATCATTACTGAAGCATCGCATAGAGGTTTTAAGATATCAAAGTAACCGTTTGTGGATCGGAACTTTTGATTATGGATTGATAGCAAAAACAGGTGATAATAAGGTGCATATTACTGAAGTGAATGGTCTGAGCAGCAATAGAATCAAAGATATTTGCATACAAAACGATAGTGTGACCTGGATTGCAACAAATGCCGGACTCAATAAACTTATCTGGCCTCCGGAAGCTGATAAACCTGCCAGAACAATTGTTTTCAAGATCAGTGATGGCCTTCCATCCAATGAAATAAACAGTATTAAAATTGCTGGGGATGACCGCATCGTGTTGGGTACAGATCAGGGTGTTGTAATATTTAATCCGCAGCAAATAAAAAAAACCCACATCGCTCCAGAGGTTCAAATTGAATATGTTTCTGTAAACAATAAAAAAATAGTAAGCAAAGGTCAGGATATCCGGTTATCTCATAAAGAGAATAATCTTCAGTTCCATTTTAAAAGTTTCGAATTTAAAAACCCACAGGGATTAACCTTTTATTACAAACTTTCAGGTTTTGAAAACAACTGGATTGAGACAAAAAATCATACGGTTCGTTATTCTAATCTCGATCCGGGACAGTATACATTTATATTGGAAGCTAAAAATAACACGGGTGATTGGAGTGAACCGGTAAAAATAGGGTTTACGATACAAAAACATTTTTCGCAAATGCAGTTTTTTAAGGTTTTCATCATTTTGGTTATCGTATCGTTGGTTATTTCACTCGCACTTCATTTTTACAGAATTGAGAAAAAAAGAGAACTACTTAAGCGACAAATACTTCTTGCAGAACAAAAATCGGTAAGGTCGCAAATGAATCCTCATTTTAT
>JAGQVF010000163.1:0-2936 GCA_020438135.1 Bacteroidales bacterium
ATTTAACCAATTCAACAGATTTACCATTCAACAATTTAACTATTTAAAAACATTCCAGATTACGCGAACGGCTTGTATAAAAGAATAAATGGTTAATTTTGTTTCTTTTCAGCGAACAATAAATAAACAACATGGAAAAACTGCTATTATTGGGAGATGAGGCGATTGCGCAGGGCGCCATTGATGCCGGCATGTCGGGGATATATGCTTACCCCGGAACACCCTCTACAGAGATCATGGAATACGTTCTGGGTTCCGGAGATGCGAAAAAAGGAAATATACGTTCAGGATGGGCGGCAAATGAAAAAACTGCTATGGAAGCGGCGCTCGGAATGTCGTACGCAGGCAAAAGAGCCATTGTGTGCATGAAACATGTGGGTTTGAACGTGGCTGCCGATGCTTTCATCAATTCGGCTATTACCGGGGCTAATGGCGGACTCATCGTCATTGCTGCCGATGACCCTTCCATGCACAGCTCACAAAACGAGCAGGACTCGAGGTTTTATGGCAAGTTTGCCCTGATACCGATCTTCGAACCCTCCAATCAGCAGGAAGCCTATGACATGATGCATTACGGCTTTGATTTGTCGGAAAAGCTTGGCACTCCCATCTTACTGAGACTAACTACCAGGCTGGCCCATTCGAGAGCCGGTGTTGTGAGGCAGAACATGAAACCGCAAAATCAAATCCGGTTGTCGGCCACACCCAATCAGTTTATCCTGCTGCCTGCCAATGCACGCCGGAGATTTAAAATGTTACTCGATAATCAACCCATGTTCATCGATGATGCTGAAAAATCACCTTTTAACAACTATTTAGAGGGCTCCGACAAAAGCCTGGGCATTATTACCACAGGCATAGCACATAATTACCTGATGGAAAATTATCCCGGACGGGATATCCCATATCCTGTTTTAAAGATCGGACAATATCCGCTACCCAAATCAAAGATTGAAAAACTGTATGATGAATGCGATACTATCCTCGTTTTGGAAGATGGTTATCCCTTTGTTGAAGAAATAATTTCGAGTTACCTCGGATTGGGTAAAAAGATCAAAGGGAGGCTTGACGGCACCATCCGCCGTGATGGCGAATTAAACCCGCGAAAAGTGGCCCTGGCTCTTGGGCATGAAGTGCCTGAATCAAATGCCATTCCTTCGTTGGTGAAACCCAGGCCCCCAAAGCTCTGCGCCGGCTGTCCGCACATTTATTCATACAATGCGCTGAATGAAGCGCTTGAAAAATATTCGAAAGGCAGGGTATTTTCCGACATCGGATGTTACACACTCGGTGCACTTGAACCATTCGAAGCGATCAACACCTGTGTCGACATGGGGGCTTCTATTACAATGGCCAAAGGGGCTGCTGATGCAGGATTCAGACCGGCTATCGCCGTTATCGGTGATTCAACATTTACCCATTCGGGTATGACCGGATTACTGGATGCCATCAACGACAACACACCCATCACAGTTGTGATACTCGATAATGCAACCGTGGCAATGACAGGGGGACAAACCTCCTCGGCTACAGGAAAAATCGAAAAAATATGTGAGGCACTCGGAGTGGAAAAAGAGCACATCATCGAGATCAACCCTTCTCCTAAATTCCATCATGAGAATATGGAGATCTTTAAAAAGGAGATTGAATTTGAAGGCGTTTCCGTGATCATTCCCCGCAGAGAATGCCTGCATACAGCTGCACGCCGGATCAGGGAAGAAAAAAGAAAAAAACAGGAAGAATTAGTAAACCAGTAAAAACTATGAAAAAAGATATCATTTTAGCAGGTGTTGGCGGACAGGGTATCCTTTCCATTGCAGCATCCATCGGTATGGCAGCCGTAAACGACGGATTGTTTCTGAAACAGGCAGAAGTGCACGGAATGAGCCAGCGGGGCGGTGATGTTCATTCGAACCTTCGCATCGCAGACAAAGAAGTAGCTTCAGACCTGATCCCTGAAGGACATGCAGATATGATCCTTTCGGTAGAACCAATGGAATCGTTACGCTATCTACCTATGCTTGCCTCAGATGGCTGGCTGATTACCAACAGCAATCCTTACAAAAATATTCCCAATTACCCCGAAATTGATGACGTTTTGGAAGAAATTAAAAAGGTGAAAAACCACGTGATCATCGATGCCAATAAAATTGCCCTGGACCTTGGAACCAAAAAAGCGGCCAACATTGTGATACTCGGAGCCGCCGCACCCTTTATCGGACTGGCTTACAGTTCGCTCGAAAATGCCATCAGCAACATCTTTAAAAGAAAGGGCAAAGAGGTGGTCGAACTCAATCTGTCAGCGCTAAAACACGGTTTTGATTTCGCAAAAAAATTCATTAAAAATTAAAATTATCACCCGTTTCATTAAAAAATTGTATTTTAGCTGGTCAATATTTCAGGGGCACGCTTGCATTTTGAACACTTGAAAAATATTTAATTAATAATTTGTTTAACTTAAAATCTTACATGATTATGAAGAGGATTTTACTTTTAGCATTCGTTTTAGGATTTGCTATCAGCAGTTTTGCCCAAACAAGGGTATCTGCTCCCAAACATTTACGCGATCAGGGAGCTCCATGGAAACCTGCAACTGCAGAAACCATGAACTTCCAAAACAACGGAACCATTGTTTCGACAAATTCAGTTGACTATAAAACTTTTGTAGATGAGGCTCCCATGGGTACAACCTGGTACGACCTGCAATCGAACAGTTCAAATGCCAACAGGATTTATAAATTCGACGATGGTACAATCGGTGGTGTATGGACCTGGGCCATTGATCCCGGTTTTTCTGACAGGGGAACAGGCTACAACTACTACGATGGTAGTACATGGGGTCCGGCAGTAACCGAAAGAATTGAAGAAGACCGTACCGGTTGGCCTTCATATGCACCTTTTGGTGACAACGGCGAAATCGTTGTTTCTCACTATTC
>JAGQVF010000163.1:3110-4381 GCA_020438135.1 Bacteroidales bacterium
CCTGTAGCAAATGAAGGGGCATTATATCAAGGTATGGACGGTGCATTGCTGTATTACAGCTCTACTGACGGTGGTACTACCTGGGATCATGATGCAGAATTGTTAGATGGAATTACTGCCGATGAATATATCGGTTGGAGTGGTGATGCCTATGATATTCAGGCCAGAGGTGACGTGGTTGCTTTCCTTGCCGGAGATTCATGGACCGATTTTGTTCTGATGAAATCAGAAGATGCCGGTGACACCTGGGAAAAAACAGTGATCTGGGAAAACCCTTATCCATTTTTTACTCCTGCTACTCCTCCCTACGCAACAGATACTTTTTACTGTGTTGATGGTTCACATGCACTCACCATTGATATGAGCGGTAAAGTTCACGTTACTTTCGGTATCAACCGCGCTCATTCAGACGGAACACAAACATTGTGGTTCCCGCTGGTTGACGGACTCGGATACTGGAATGAAGACAGACCGACTTTCTCTAATGACCTCAATGCACTTTGTCCTTATGATGACTGTGTGTATACAGAACTTGAAGAAGACTATAGTTTGATTGGCTGGGCACAGGACATCAACGAAAACGGAGAATGGGATATTCTTGGCGAAGTTGGTCTTTATTATGTAAGCCCATCCGGTATGCCTACCATGGTTATTGATAACCAAAACAGGATTTATGTAGTATGGGCCGGTGTAACAGAAGGCTACGACAACGGTCTGCAGGATTATCGTCACCTCTGGGCAAGAGCTTCCTCAAACGGAGGCGACTGGTGGGGCGGTTTTGTTGACCTTACTTCAGACCTCGTTCACATTTTCGACGAGTGTGTATTCCCGTCAATTTCCCCCAACTACAGCGATGATGATTTCCTGCATCTGAATTATCAGTACGACACTGAACCCGGCCTCCATGTAAGAGGTGATGAAGACCCGATCGGTGAAAACACAATCGGATATATGCAGGTTGGTAAAGATGAAATTCCAATCGGTGTAAAAGAATACGAACAAGCTGTTTTTGGATACGACGTAAGCCAGGTTTCTCCAAACCCGGTTAGCGGAGCTGCCAGGATCAATGTAAACGTTCGCAAACCGGTTAACCTCTCCCTCGAAGTAACAAACATGATGGGTCAGGTGGTAATGGTACAGGAAAAAGGCGATGTACTGGCCGGAATGAATACATTTGAGATCAACAGTTCACTGCTTTCAAACGGTGTATATTTCTGCACTGTTAAAGCAGGTGAAAATTCAATTACCAGGAAAATGATCGTTGAATAACA
>JAGQVF010000164.1 GCA_020438135.1 Bacteroidales bacterium
TGGTTGGCCACACACCATGGATTGGTCCATACCGACAGCCTTTTCAGGATATTGAAAACCTTTGAAGAAAGTGACGGACTGGCCAATAATTTTCTTTACGGATTGATCAGTGATGCGAACGATAATATCTGGATCAGCAGCAACCGGGGCATATCGCAGTTTGATCCGCTGACCGGTCATGCCATTAATTACGGGATGGAGGAAGGATTGCAATCGCTCGAATTCAATACGGGTGCTTATTTTAAAAGATCGAACGGAGAAATCTTTTTAGGAGGGATAGCCGGTTTTAACTATTTCCATCCCGGAAAGGTAAAAAAGCATGACATCAGTGCAAAGATCCTGATCGATAAAATAATAGTGAACGATGCCCCTTTCATAACCGACACCTGCCCGATGGCCAAACGATTCCTTGAACTGCCGTGGTCTCATAATACAGTCAGTTTCGGATTCGGGTTCATCGACTACGGAACCCCACGGGATATACACATTGAATATATCCTCGAAGGTCACGACAGAGAGTGGATTGATGCAGGCACGAATGGTTTGGTCCGGTATTCGCGACTTCGGCCAGGCAACTATACATTCAGGATACGAACCGGCAGTGAGACAGGTACATCTGTTGCGGCAGCGGAAGTTACGCTCCTGATCCGCAAACCGTTCTGGATGACTTATCCGTTTTTAGTCTTCACTGCTTTTATCACATTGGGTGGTATCATTATCCTGGTCAGGTATTTTACAACGAAACGGATGAAAAAACAGATTGCCAGGCTGGAAAGAGAACAGGAGATCAGCTTGATCCGTCGCAGGATTTCATCCGACCTGCACGACGATATCGGATCAGGACTGAGCAAACTGGCTATGATCAGCGACACGGCCCTGATGGATCTGCCGGAAAAAAACGAAACGACAAGCAAACTTAAACGGATCGCCTCGGAAGCGCGTCAGATGACCGATCAACTGCGTGTGATCGTGTGGGCACTGAATCCCCGCGATGATCAACTGGAAGGTTTGTTATCTTATATCCGTCAACAAACCGGCGATTACCTGGATGAATTCAAAATTAAATGTAGCATTCAAATGCCGGAAAAGATACCCGACATCAGCGTTTCAGCAGAATTTAAGCGGAATGTTTACTACACCATCAGGGAAGCGGTACACAACGCCGTGCGGCATGGCGAACCCCGGAATTTGCAAATCATTATCGAAACGGAGAAACGATTTTTATCTGTACGGGTCATCGATGATGGAAAAGGCTTTGATCCGGCACAACCAAATTCCGGTGGCAATGGACTCCGGATCATGAAACAGCGCCTGAGTGATCTGGGCGGAGAAGCATCGATCAGCAGCCGGCCCGGAAACGGAACAACCATAGAAATGAAAATACCCATCTGAATTTTACTACTTTTTAGGGATTGATCCTTCCAATACTCCTTATTACTTTTGCAAACATGGAAATATGGGTCACCATCGTCGAAGATCAGCCGGAGATCAGGAAATGGCTGGAGCA
Source organism: Bacteroidales bacterium (assembly GCA_020438135.1). Classification (GTDB taxonomy): domain Bacteria; phylum Bacteroidota; class Bacteroidia; order Bacteroidales; family JAADJA01; genus JAADJA01. The sequence goes on from JAGQVF010000164.1 coordinate 1,508, forward strand.
GGTTATCACATCTGATGATCAGATGTTTATGGCAGGGGTTTTTGAAGATGCTGAAAGCTGTATGCTCCGTTTTGATAAAAAAACACCTGATGTAGTGATCATGGACATTCAATTGCCTGGAATGAATGGCATCAATTGTTTGCGGCAGTTAAAGCCCCGTTTCCCCGATATACAATTTATGATGTTTACGGTGTTCGAAGATGATGACAAAGTATTTGAATCGCTTTGCTCCGGGGCAACCGGATATATTTTGAAAAACACCACACCTGAAAAGCTTAAATCTGCTATCATCGACCTTTATCAGGGAGGATCGCCCATGTCACCGGCCATCGCACGCAAGGTGATCAGCTCTTTCCGGCAGCCCGGCCACCACCGATTCGAATATGATAAGCTCACCTCCCGCGAAAAAGAATTACTCGATTTGCTGGCAAAAGGACACCGGTATAAAGAAATAGCCAATACCCTATTTATCAGTGTGGAAACCGTCCGTACACATATCCGGAACATCTACGAAAAACTACAGGTGCAATCCCGAACCGAAGCCCTGAACAAGGTTTTCCCACGTGGAGATCAGTCTTAACATTATTATCATACATAACACATCATACTTCACACATAATTACTACTTTTATGTGATTGCCCACCATCACCCTCCCCGGTATTTTTGCAAGCTGATCATTACTAACATCTATGAAAAAAATAACAGTTTTATTACTGGTTTTTATTTTGGCGGGCAGCGTGCTAATGGCTCAGCGCATTTATTTCTGCGACAATTATACGCAAAACGGAGAACCCATCGGGCCCAATACGCGGGTATCCTGTCCGGCTGAAGGGGGTTATATTTACATTTTGTATCAAAATGGCGGAATCAACCTTAGCTCCGGCGATTACCTTGTTTCGGTGGATAAACTCTCAGGCAACAGCTATGTACCCTTTGATGTGGTTTCCATAAAGGGTGACCTGTCTAAAAACTGGTTCGTGTATGATTATAAATTCATGACTGCCGGTGATTATCGAATTACAGTCAAAAATCCGCTCATGAAGGAAATGGTGACCGACTACCTGAAACTGGTATCGGAGGAAACCAAATCTACATCTTCGGGCAGCAGCTACAATTACGATGATCCGTCAAGCACCTTTTATTATACCTATTCGAAAGTGGAGGCATCCACATCGATCAACAGCAGTACCGGCGAAATTCCTGCTGCCTATACCTCATTTACCATTGATGCGACACTGGGGGGACGGATCACCTTTAAGGTAACCAATAACGGGAAAAGTTTGGGAACTGATAAACTTATCGTGTATGTTGATAAAAAAGACGAGTCGGGAAAATTCAATGCCTTCGATACCAAATATTTCGATGTGACGAATAAAAATGCAACCTGGGCTACTTTTTATGTTGATTATTATTCAAAGGGAGAATATAACATCACGGTTTATTCGGCATCGATGGTGTTTATCAATAGTGTAACGATCACCCTTAACTATAAGAACTAATGAGTACTAACAAATTATAATCCGATGAATATGAGAACAATTTCAACAATGCTTGTGATCCTTGTTTTTACAGGGTTTTCACAACTTAAGGCGCAAAAAACCTTTCCTGTTGAGTGGGAATCCAAATTCCCCATAAAAATCAAAAAGTTTGAAGTGAGTGAAGACCGTTCGGCCATTTTTGGCTACAACGATAAAGAATTTGTGGTGATGGACGGTGCAACCGGCGAGATCATTTCGAAAGACGATATCGCCCGTTCCGAAGAGGTGAAGAAAAAATACAAAAAGGAAAAGGTGAGTAAAGACGACCGTGATAAAAGAACTTCGGTTTTCAGGAATGATCAATATGAGATCAAACTCAGCTACAAAGCGAAATTCGATGCAGGTTCGGGTTTATCAAAACGGAATCCCCAACCTATCAAAGTTAGCTGCTCCGACAGGTCGACCAATACCGTGAAGTGGGAAACCACCATCCAGGGATTTTATGCCCACAGCCTCTGCGACAATGTATTCAGCAGTTGGGCCGATGTGTTCGACATGTCGGGAGACTACCTCTGGGTTGAGCTGGCAGGCGACAAAGTGCTGGTGATCTATGAAGGTTTAACTGTTCTTGACCTCAATACCGGGGCAAATCTCTGGTCGGTCGAAAATAAAAACACTGATTTGGATTTTAAGTTGTTTGCTCTTGATCAGCAAATTGCAACAGGTGGGTTTCCTGTGGTCAATGATCAGCTTGGCAAACTCTGGTGGACTTCGCACAATGACGGTTTCAATGGCGTAGCCTGTTACGATCTCGCAAACGGCTCGGTGGTCTGGAAAAGCGAATCATTCAAAAAGGAAACCATTTTCCCGCACTTGATTGAAAACGGCGACTACCTGATCGTTCAACAGGGCGGTAGAATTTTAACCCAGCGTTATGTGTCCGCTTCCGGATCAAATCCCGAAGAGTGCTCCCAATCTGTTAAATTTGATGATGATGCCGGCATTTTGGTCCTGGATAAAAATGACGGTTCAAAAGTTTGGTCTTCATCTGACCTTGAAAAAACATGGAAAGAAAAGATCGGTGATGGCTTTGCTGATATTCTGGTAATTGGTGATCAACTGATCGCAACCTCCGAAAAAAGTGTTCTTTTCATCAACATCCCCGATGGTTCGGTACAAAAGCGGATTTCGCTTAAAGAAATGAAAGTCGGCGACACTAAAAACATATATACTTTCGGAGAAAACCTGATGTTTCATGGTGAAGAAGGAGTAGCACTGATCAACCCGTATGAAGCAAATCTGAAATGGTCGGCCAATACCAAATCCAATTATGGTGATTTTATGGTGGGTGATGCTTATTATGTGTATACCGATGTGTCGAAATATTCGGGCCGACCCAATGCATTTGTAAGGGTTAATATGAATGATGGTGTCATTACCGGTAAAATCGACGATGTACCCTATCCCCATTTCACCGACGATGGAAACTACTTTTTTGCCTACGATAAAAACAGCATAACCAAATATCGTACAAAATAATCTGTACAACCTTATTCCTGCAGCACTGCCGGAAAACGAATTCAAAGGGCCATCCCAGACTTCGGCTCCAATGAAAAACTTTTTCCGGCAGTTTTATTTTATTGGGCTGTTACCTTTTTCTACAATATTTTTTCCATCCACATATCTCTGTTAATTACTCAAGCAGGCAATTGTTGATACAGGATAATAAATAACGTATTTTGCAGTTTTTATGAACGTTTACGTAAATTAAAGAGATATGAATAAGATACTGTTTTTATTGATTTTACTATTCCCGTTGCTGATGTCCTCCTGCAAGGACGATGACCCGGCAACACCACAGCAGCCTAATCCAAACCGGCAATATTATTTGTATATCGATTTCTGGAATCCCTCCGGAACAGATCCACGCATCAGTTTTGATGAGGAAAATTCTTCGACGGAGATTCGTATCGATTTTTCGCAAACCTTTGCCGGGATTGCCACTCCGCCCAATTTCACCAAGGTGATCATCGACAATGTACGGATTATCGACAACAACTTTGTAAACTACAAGATCGATAACATTACCGCATACGAGTTTCGTGAAGACATTGGCGACTGGAAGATCGATGTGGAATTTACGATGAATTATGAACCGGTTGGCGACCTGAATGTAGTTTTGGTGTTGGATGCCAGTGCATCGCTGGATGAGGATTTCCTGAAGATAAAAGAGTTTGCATCCGATTTTGTAACCCGTATTTTCGAAGATAACCCAACAGCACAGATCGGGATCGTCGATTTTTCGGATCAGATCAATTCGCTCCCGTTAACCAATAACATCAACGAACTGAATGAATATATCGACGGCATCGAACAGGGACAATTTACAACCCTTTACGAAGCTATGAAACAAGGCATCGATATGCTGAAAGCAAGTCAGGCCGATGGCAAGGCGATACTCACCTTCACCGATGGAACAGATAACAATTCCGATCCGCAATATACTCCCGATTACCTGTATAATGCATTGGTTGTCGATACCGGCTCCATCCTGATCAATAGTTTTACAATTGGTCTGGAAGGCAACGGGGGAACCGACAAAGTGGTATTGCAAAAGCTTGCAGCCAATGGTGGCGCCGCCAGTTTTCCCGAATCGATCAGTCAGCTTGAGAGCATCTTCGAGAAGTTTTCGGAATCTATCTCGAACGTATACAACCTGACATATTTGAGAAACCAACAGGTAATTCCGGAGGAGGATCCGGCAAAACTCAGGTTTGTGTTTAAAGCCAGTCCGAAATAACCTTTTTTAAAGCATGAAAATAATCCTTTCAAAAAAACTTTTTGGCAGAAATGAATGTTATGAAGTAAATATGTCGTATGTTTGCGTCATATTTCGAACGAAATGACTTATACAAAATCTGCTATTTTTGAAACCCAGCTACAGGATGTTGCGAAATTCGCAAAGGTTTTGTCACACCCGGCACGACTGGCTATCCTTCAGCATCTTGCCAAATGTTGTTCATGCAAATCAGGCGACATAGCCGATGAACTTCCGCTCAGCCGGACCACTGTTTCGCAGCACCTGCAGGAATTAAAAAACCTGGGGCTGGTTAAATATGAAGTGAAAGGTGTTTCGGTGTGTTACGAAGTGGATACAGATATGCTGATGCAATGCAAACAAGCACTGGACACTTTTTTTGATGTGGGATTACATGAGCTTACCTGCGGTTGTAAAAAATAGATTTTGACTTAATGAAATTAATTTCAAACAGAGAATAAAAAACACAGATACAAATGGAAGAAAACGTAAAAACGATAGAGCAAAGAGAACAGGTTGAAAACAGCGCCTGCGGTTGTGGTTCGGGTGGTTGTGGTTGTCATGATGAAGACCATGGACACCAGCATCAACACGCGCATCAGCATGAAGAACAACACGCATGCGGATGTGGTTCGGGCGGTTGCGGAAGTCACTCTCAACAACAAGCCGACCTGCCGATCAGGTTTCAAATCCTGCGTGAAGGCGACCGGGTGGTAGAATTTGGTTCGGGCACCGGCAACGATGTGCTGGCTGCTTCACAAATGGTGGGACCGTCAGGGAAAGTAGTAGGAATTGATCTCTCAGAAAAAAACATTCAAACCGCCAGGGAATATACCGATCAGTTACGGGTTAACAATGTCGAATTTCGTCAGGGAGATATTGCAGATGCGCCCTTACCCAAAGAATATGCTGATATTGTATATGCCAACTGTGTATTCAACCTGCAAAAAGACAAACAAAAGGTAGCCGACGAAATGTATCGTCTTTGTCATCACAACGGGTTGGTTTGTGTTTCTGATTTTGTGATCATGCACGATATTCCCGAAGGTTTGCGCCTTGAAGGTGCTCAGTTGGCCGGTTGCATCGGTGGTGCGGAAAAAATTAACGACTTTATGGACTATTTCCGCCGCACAGGATTTGAACATGTGGAAATTGTGGAAATGAAAAAGGTACATCTTCCTGATGATGTTTTCAAAAATCACCTGTCAGATGAAGAGCTGTTGCAATACAAAGATGTTAAATCTGAAAAAGGCATTTTTAATGTTACCCTGATCGGGGAAAAACCGGGCACTTGTTCACCTGATACTTGCTGCTGCAATCCCGATAAACACAAGAATTAGTGATACTTATGTGATAAAAATGGCCGGTCTTGCAAGACCGGCCATTTTTTTATGCCTACAATTTAAAATTATTCTAAATTGACTTCATACCACTATTTATATTCTGTATAAATAAGTAAGACTGAAAATTGATAATCAAAATCTTATAAATTTCCATTCCCGTATTTTTTTACCTGAATAGCTCTTTTGTTATTTGCATAACAATCAACCTATTATCTATTTCTTTATCTTAGCTATCAATATATGTTATTTTATCGATATAAAGATAATTACAACCATGTGTTTAGCAGTTCCCGGAAAAATAATTTCAGTTAACAACGATGGAGAGTTAAGAATGGCCGCTGTTGATTTTAACGGCGTTGTCCGGGATATTTGTATTGAATGGTTGCCGGAAGCAGGAATCGGAGATTATGTTCTTGCCCATGTGGGTACCGCCCTGAGTATGATCGATGAAGAAAGTGCGAAAGCATCGCTCGATGCCTTTGATGAAATTGAAAAGCTGATGGAAGAGGAAGACCGGTAGCAAAACCGGATTCCCGGGAAAAGTGGCTTTTATCTCCGATGTTTTTATTGAATTGAATTATGTCATGAACAGATGTGCCTGCGTTTTACGGATCAGTTTGAGCACTTACCTCAATTTAAAATAAATAACATGAAAAAACAAGCAACCATCTACGAAGAAATCCGCCGGAACGGACATTCAAGGCGGGATTTCCTGAAATTTTGTGGTATGATGGCGGCCATGTTGGGTCTTGAATCATCTGCTATCGGGCAAATTGCAAAAGCCCTTGAAAGCAAACCCCGACTGCCGCTGATTTGGCTCCACGGGCAGGAATGCACATGCTGCAGCGAGTCGTTTATCAGATCATCGCACCCAATCGTGGCCGATATTCTGCTCGACAAGGTTTCACTCGACTACACCGAAACCCTGATGGCCGCGGCAGGTCACCAGGCCGAAAAATCATTGCACGACACCATGGAAAAATACAACGGTGAATACCTGCTCCTGGTGGAAGGTTCGGTACCGCTTTACGAAGATGGTGTGTATTGCTGCATTGGCGGGAGAACATTTGAAGACATTGTTAAAGAAGCAGCCGAAGGTTCAAAGGCAGTAATTGCTTGGGGCAACTGTGCTTCGGCTGGTTGTGTACAGGCTGCCTCCCCGAATCCGACAGGTGCCAAACCGATCCACAAAGTGATCCATGGTAAACCCATTATCAATGTGCAGGGTTGCCCGCCGATTGCTGAGGTAATGGCAGGAGTGGTCGTTCACTTGCTTGCATTTGAACGCATTCCTCAACTCGACGGACTTGGAAGACCAAAAGCTTTCTATTCACGCCGGGTGCACGACACCTGCTACCGCCGCCCGAATTTTGATGCAGGGTTGTTCGTCGAATCCTTCGATGATGAAAATGCACGCAGGGGTTATTGCCTCTATAAAATGGGCTGTAAAGGACCAAGCACCTATAATTCATGCGGAGTGATCAAATGGAACAATGGCGTCAGCTTCCCCATCCAGTCGGGCCATCCATGCATCGGATGCAGTGAAGCCAATTTCTGGGATAACGGTCCCTTCTATCGCAGGCTTCCTGAATTTCCGGGCTTCGGAATTGAATCCACAGCCGACAAGGTTGGCGTTGCTCTTGGCATAGGTACTGCAGCCGGTATTGCTGCACATGCCGTTACAACCAACATTCGTAAGAAAAAATTAATCGAAAGGGGTCACTGCGATCCTGAAGAAGAAAATAATGCTTAATCACGGAGGACAATATCATGGAAAAAAGAATAGTAGTTGATCCGGTTACCAGAATCGAAGGCCACCTGCGCGTTGAAGTAGAAGTGCAGGATGGTAAAATCGTGGATGCATTCAGCTCGGGAACCATGGTTCGCGGATTGGAACTCATCCTGAAAGGTCGCGATCCCCGTGATGCATGGGCTTTTACAGAAAGGGTTTGCGGTGTTTGTACTACCGTTCATGCCCTGGCATCGGTAAGAACGGTTGAAGATGCACTGGGTATTGCTGTACCACCCAATGCCGAAATGGTCCGTAACCTGATGTTTTGTGCGCAATACATGCAGGATCATGTGATCCACTTTTACCACCTTCATGCCCTCGATTGGGTAGACGTGGTTTCGGCTCTGAGTGCCGATCCGGTAGCAACATCTCAACTGGCACAAAGTATATCAAACTGGCCAAAAAGCTCTCCCGGCTATTTTTCTGATCTGCAGAAAAGGCTGACCAAATTTGTAGAAAGCGGGCAGCTCGGTATATTCGCCAACGGATACTGGGGACACCCGGCCTATAAACTTCCGGCGGAGGTAAACCTGATCGGAGTGGCGCACTATCTCGAAGCACTCGAGTGGCAAAAGGAGATCATTAAGATCCATACCATTTTCGGCGGTAAAAATCCTCATCCCAATTACCTGGTAGGCGGAGCTGCATGCTCGGTGAATATCGACGAAAACAACGCCATCAACGCTGAACGGCTTGCCATGGTAGGCCGGTTACTCGACGAAGCCCACACCTTCATCAACCAGGTGTATATCCCCGACCTGCTGGCAGTGGCCTCATTTTATAAAAACGACTGGGGTGCAATCGGCGGCGGATTAACAAATTACCTGGCCTATGGCGATTTGCCAACCAATGGGTACAGCGATGTTGAACGTTTCAAATTTCCCCGTGGTATAATCATGGGAAGAAACCTGAACGAAGTGATCCCGGTGGATGGCAAAGATCCGGACCAAATAAAAGAGTTTATCAATCATAGTTATTACGATTATTCAGGTGGAAACGGTGAAGGGCGTCATCCCTGGGACGGTGAAACCAACCTGAATTATACGGGACCCAAACCTCCCTACGATTACCTGAATGTTGAAGACAAATACAGTTGGCTGAAAACCCCACGATGGAAAGGAAACCCGATGGAAGTCGGACCTTTGTCGCGGATGCTGGTCGGATATGCGTCAGGAAGGGAGGAGTACAAAGAGGTGGTTCATTACGCACTTAACAAACTGGATGTTCCGGTAACAGCGTTGTTCTCAACCCTCGGCCGAACCGCAGCCAGAGGACTTGAATCGGTTTTGGTGGCCAACTGGGCGAAAGAGTTTTACAACCAGTTGCTTGCCAACATCAAAAACGGTGATACCCGGATGGCCAACAACGAAAAGTGGGATCCTTCAACCTGGCCTGCCGAAGCCAAAGGAGTTGGCATGACCGAAGCTCCCCGCGGTGCACTGGCTCACTGGATCGTTATCAAAGACAAAAAAATCGATAACTATCAACTGGTTGTGCCCAGCACCTGGAATGCTTCACCACGCGATGGCAAAGGACAACGATCGGCCTATGAAGAATCGCTGATCGGAACACCGATCGCCAACCCCGATCAACCGCTGGAAATTCTGCGAACCATTCACTCTTTCGATCCTTGCCTGGCATGTGCCGTGCATGTGTATGACGAAAAAGGGAAATACGTTCATCAAATTCAAACATTTTAAAACCTGATGTTATGGCTATTCAGAGAAACAGCAAAATAAACATGCTGCAGGAATATGTTTGGGAATTGCCCGTAAGGTTTTATCACTGGATCAACGCTCTTTGTATTGTGATCCTGGTGATCACCGGCTACATCATTGGCAATCCCCCGGCCATCCAGAGTGGATCTGAGGCTTCATTCAGCTATTGGTTCGGAACCGTAAGATTTGTTCACTTTGTGACGGCTTTCGTGTTTTTCTTCAACTTTGTTTTTAGGGTTTACTGGGGATTTGTGGGGAATAAATACGCCAACTGGAAAAATTTTATTCCTTACACGAAAAAACACTGGCAGGAAATATGGGAAGTGCTGCGGGTCGATATTCTGCAATTTAAATGCAGGCCGGGCCATACCATGGGTCACAATGCACTGGCGGCATTCACCTACTTCATTACTTTTCTGGCTTTTCTCCTGCAATGCCTCACCGGTTTCGGGTTATATGCTGACATGAGCACAAGCTGGTTTCCGGAGTTGTTTGCATGGATCGTTCCTTTAATGGGTGGCGACCTGGCAGCAAGGATGGTGCATCACACACTTATGTGGTTCTTCGTTGTGTTTGCGATGATCCATGTGTACCTTGTGTTTTATCACGATTACATCGAAAGGAACGGGGTAACCTCTTCCATGATCGGTGGTTGGAAATTTATGGAGAAAGAAAGCTAAAGAGACTTCTTTACCAATTATCTGCACCTGATTACTTATCTATGTTTTTACAGTTCTCCAGGTGCAGATTTTTTATTTTTACAGAATCATATGAATGAGAATCGCAAAAAAATTTTGATCATGGGTATGGGCAACATCCTTCTCAGTGATGAAGGAGTAGGTGTGCGTGCTGTTGAATACATGGAAGATCATGAATTACCCGACAATGTTGTATTGCTTGACGGCGGCACAGGGGGATTCACTTTACTGCCGGAAATCATGAAATATGAGGAGGTGATCCTGATCGATGCTACACTCGACAACAATCCACCGGGGACCATCCGTGTGATCAAACCCAGATTTGCTTCCGATTTCCCCAAAGCGATGAGCACACACGACATCGGCCTGAAAGACCTGATAGAATCGGCCAGCATCATGGGTAAACTTCCTCCCATCCATCTTATCGTGGTTACCATCCCCGATTTCCAGCCGATGAATATGGATTTATCTCCTGCGATCAGGACCAAACTACCTGATATTTACGAAGAAACGCTACGGATTTTACAAAACATTTCCTGACAGATTATTACAAAATAAAAGGCAAAAAAATCGTGTTTGTTCTATTTTACAAATTTGAACCGGAAGGCTGATCAATTTCTGGCACAAACTTGTATCAGTTTAAACCGTGATTATTTTGTACGGCTCTTTGCCTTTATCAATTGCTCATGGAATTACCCCGACAATGCTGAAATGTGCTCCACATAAAATTCCAATCATACCGGTAATGCTGTTTTTGCAGCTAATTTTTTATGTACCGTTGACTGCCCAGGAAAGCACACTTCAAAAAGTTGACACGCTTCGGTTGTCAGCAGACAGCGTCGTGGTATTTAACGATAGTGTGTTTATACCTTCCCGGGATACCCTTTTGATCATCGATCAAAAAACCGATTATAAGATCAGATCAAATCCTTATAAAGATTCAAGGAATTTTTACGACAGTTTGTATTACAAAACCCGCGACAGCAAAATCGAAAGGGAACTTTATGATCTGTTACTTGCATATAAGCCACCTAAAACCAGGCAACCAAAGGGTAACCATACCAAAGCCAAAAGTGATTTTACACAAATTGAGGGAAAAGTTATCAGCTCAATACACTTTGTAAAGGTTGATATCATGGAAGGTTCAGTGTATGACACAAGCCAAACCGGTTCTTCAGCATTTTCAGAACTCCTCAACAAAGTACATGTGAATACCCGCGACTGGGTGCTTAAAAAATATATGCTTGTCGAAACAGGTGATACCATCATTCCTGCCCTGCTCGCTGATAATGAGAGGATCATTCGCCAACTTCCCGGCATCGAAGATTGCCGCATTTTGGCAGTACAGGATTCTGCAGAAAGCGCAAAAATCAATCTTGTGGTGGTTACGCAGGACAATTTTCCGGTTGCAGTTACCGGTGCCATTTCAGGGCTTGACAATTTTAATGCGCAACTCTCCAATCAAAACAGTTTTGGTTTGGGCCTGGAGTTGGGTGGGGAAGTTATGTACAACTCCAAATACAGAATTCCATGGGGGTACGATCTGAATGCTTTATACAGGAATTTAATGGGCTCCTACATCGACAGTCGCATTTCTTGGGTGGATGCGTTTGAACGGCGCAGGTTTCAGGTTGGATTTTCGAGGGGATTCATCACTCCGCAAACCAAATACGGCGGGGAGCTGACTTTTGGCTGGATCAAAAACAAATATGAGATCAACAACAGCGATACGATCGTTAAAGATTATTATGAATCCGATTTTCAGGATGTTTGGCTGGGCCGGTCGATTTTATTAGGTGACAATACCAGCCGTACCAACCTGATCGTTTCAGCGCGGTTTGAAAGACAGGGATTCAACCGTCGTCCCCATATCGATTCAGATAGTAATTTCAACTTTCACAACAGGAAAGTCTATTATGGACGGGTTGCCATTTCGCATCTGAATTATTATAAAACTACCATGATCCGTTCATTCGGCAACACCGAGGACATCCCTTATGGTTACACGGGTGGTTTTACACTGGCCTACCTCGAAGGCGATTATTTACAGCGTTTGTATACCGGGGTGAATGTAGCCGGCGGGAAATATTTCCCACGATTCGGCTATTTCAGGGCCAACCTGATTGCAGGTGGATTTTTCAGGAATGGCAGCCTTAGCCAGGGGATCTTTGAATCGGATCTTTTTTATTACACCCCGCTGACTTATCTGAAAAGGTATTCTTACAGGAACTTTTTCAGGGTGATATACCGTCATGCCATTACCAATGATGTAAAAGCCACATTTGATTTCGGGGAACACATCCGCAATTTTGACCAGGAAGGATTGGCCGGGACCACCACCCTCAGTATCAAATATGAGTTTGTTTTATTCTCCCCCTGGTACTGGTATGGGTTCCGTTTTGCCCCTTTCATTTTCGCCGATGCAGGATTGATCAGTAATTCAAGGAATGTTTTCTATAAAAGCAGGTTCTATTCGGCTCCGGGCATCGGTTTGAGAATTCGGAACGAAAGCCTTGCATTTAAAAACTTTATCATTTCAATCGGGGTGTTTCCACAGACTGTAAACGGAGGGAAAGATGTTTTCTACAATATTTCTGCAGGTGAGGGACCGGTGGTTTCGATCCTCAATATTCAGAAGCCTTCGATACTCCGGCGCGACCTGATTTTACCATAACGGAAATAAATCGTTGTTCTAAAGGGAACATAACAGCAACGGCGACGAGACGAATTGCTTATAGGGAAGATTGTTTGATTACTTCAAAGTTTTCATCGAAAAGTACCAAAAACCTGTTCATTGATTCATTCTTAACAATCAATTCATGAAGTTTTTTATTGTCTTTAATGATCTCAATATAATTCATTACAGTTCCCTCCCGTATATATTGCACAACAGCAGATTGAGGGAAATCAGAGACCGCATGATTGATCCGGATTTCAACGAGGGTGCCTTCAGGATTAAAACGGGCAATCTTTTCAAGTTTATTTTCATAAAAAAGTGCTTCATATTCATTTCCCACATACATCCAATCAATGCTTTCAGCCTGTTTGAATAAGCTTTTGAATTTTTTCTCTACAACGGGTGGAATATCTGAATATTCGCTGGTGAACAGGTTTTGAAAGATCTTTTTCATCATTAATTTTTAGTCTGTATAGAGACGCACTGAGCGAAATAAGGTCACATTAATCTTCAAGTTTGTAGGTTTGTTTATAGAGATAGAGCAACCGGGCTCTGGCACGTTTCAATCTCATTTTAGTAGCACTTTCAGTAAGTCTCAGGGCATTGGCTATATCACTAATGCTTAAATTATCGGTATATTTCATCATCAGTAAAGCCTTTTCCTCGGGATGAATCTTGTCCAGCAATCCCTGAAGGTTTTCATAATTTACCTGGTTATCTTCCTCAGCAATTTCATCCACAATCTCGGGAAATTCCTGCTTTCGATTCCACTCAGGATAATTCAGTTTCTTTTTGTTCCGAAGAAAATCAATACAATAATTATAGGTGATGCTGTAAAGCCAGGATGAAAATGAAGCCTTACCTTTAAATGTTGAAAGCTTTTCATAGGCTTTCTCAAAAATGATCTGCTGTGCATCCTCCGACAGGTCTTTGTTTTTCAACAGATTATAACATTTATTCAACACCTTGATTTTATACCTGTTGTATAAAATTTCGTACAGGGCATTTTGTCCTTCCAATATCAGGGGAATTAAATCTTCATCCCTGTAACCATTGTATTTCCCAAGTTGCATGACTGCCTTCCACTATTCTCAAAAAAGTACTCAAACTTCAATTTATCAGTTGTTTAAATGGTTGTTACTTTTTGCAGGAACAACGTCATAATACCGCTGATGTATTAGGTAAAATTATAAAAGTTATCCATCCGTCAGTCTTTAAAAAACGAAAGATCCTTACCGGATAAAAAATCAAAATTAATACATTAAAGATGAAAACTAAATTTTTTTACGCACCGCTAATTGCAGTGTTTATATTGATGATCACCGGATGCAACAAGGCTCCGCAAACTGAAATTGATGCTGCATTCATGGCTCTGAAAGATGCCCAATCAGAAGATGCTGAATTGTACCTCCCCGAAGAATATTCAGGGATTAAGGATTCATTGGATGCCACAATCTTGCAAATTGAAGGCAAAAAAGCGAAATGGTTTGCAGGTTACAAAAACGAAAAAGCAATGCTGGATGATCTAAAGGTACAGGCCATTGACTTAAGAAATAATGTTGAACTGAAAAAAGAGGAGATCAGAAATGAAGTTCAGCAGGAAGTGGTTTTGTTAAAACAGCTTATTGATGAAAACAAAAGGCTTTTGTCGGAAGCCCCCAAAGGCAAAGAAGGAACTGCAGTGCTGATAGCCATGAAAGATGAAATCGGGATGCATGAAGGGCAGGTTAACGACATCAATAACCTGCTGTCGACAGGTGAACTGAGGCAAGCACAAAATAAGGTTATAGCCGCACTCGATCATGCCCGTTCATTGAATAGTGAACTAAAGGAAGCCATTGCAAAATACCAGAAGCGCGGAGGCAAATAGTGTTCAGAAAAACGAACAGGTTCCCGGCTCAAATTCCGGGGCCTGTTTTGTAAACATAACCGATCATGGTTTCCAGAAAATATGCACCTTTTTTCAGTTTGTTTGCGGTGTTGTTGCTGTTTGGCTTGATATACCTATTGATCGTGGCAATGACCCCCGTTTCACCGGTAAGTAAAATTGAATCCGCCAGGTCGGCCATCTCAGAAGCAAGGAAAGTGAATGCTCAGAAATATGCCATGAATTTGCTCAACGATTCGGAAATATTATACGACCAAACTCTTGAGAGGTGGAAAGATGAAAATCAGAAATTCATTCTATGGAGAAACTACAGCGTCATCGACAGCCTGGCCCTGGCAGTTATTGAAAAGGCAGCATGTGCACGGCTTCGGGCTCTTTCAAATTCCCGAAACCTGGAAATAAGCTGCCAGGCTAAAATTGAGGAACTTGAACTTGTTTGTAAGAAGTACGAAACATTGATAACAACATTGCCCTTCAAGGGGAGCATCAGAAATTCCTACACATCTGGCAAGCTGCACTTGCAGGAAGCCAAGTTGGATTATAACCAGGGGAACTACACTGCTTCTCTTGAAAAAACAGTAGCCGCAACGCAGTCTATTCATAAGTCAGTTGACGAATTACATGCGCAATTAGATGTCTATTTTCATTCTTATCCTCAATGGAAAACCTGGTATGACGAAACAATTCAGGCGTCTGTGTCACAAAAGAGTTATGCCATCATAATTGATAAAATGGCTCATCAATGTTATGTTTTTAAAAATGGCAAGCTGAAAAATATTTTTCAGACAGACCTTGGCAAAAACTGGATCGGAACCAAACAATTCAGTGGGGATGGGGCAACCCCGGAAGGGAAATACCTGGTTGAAAAAAAACTGGATCTTAACCACACCAAATATCACAAAGCACTCCTTATAAATTATCCGGGTGAAGCGGATATAAAAAGATTCAAGCTAAACATCAGTTCAGGAAAACTTCCCAACAATTCCCGCATTGGAGGGTTGATTGAAATACATGGTGAAGGCGGCAAAGGAGTGGACTGGACCGACGGATGCATCGCATTAAACAACAGGGATATGGATGTGGTATTTCGCATCGCTCATACAAATACCACGGTTACCATCATTGGCTCAATCAAACCCTTATCAACAATTTTAAGCCCGCGATAGCCATGAACTTACACGCGCTCTTCGGAACTTCTTTTCAACAAGAAAGCCGGATAAAAACAATTCACCACCCTGCAAGAATAGAATTCTTTAAAGGAAAACTGGTCATACTGCAAAAGAAATACGCACTGTTTATTCTGATCTCCAAATATGTTTTAGCTGTTATTCTGCTGATATGTATTTCGCTGATGATGGTCATAAACATACTGCCGCTGCTGCAGGAACAAGGGCCTTCATTGTTTCGGATTCATCCAAACACAGTATCAGCGATCGATAGCCTGACCAGAGATCATTTGGTTGAAATGGCCGAAAACAGGCGAATTAATGATTTGAGGAGCAAATTGGACAAACAGACTCCCAAAAATTTCTACCTGGTTATCAATACAACAGAAAACAAATTTCGGCTTTATTCAGGAAAATCACTGATCAGGGAGGGCATTTGCAGCACCGGAAGTTATACGCTTTTGATGGATGGGAATGAACGAAAGTGGAAATTTGAAACTCCAAAAGGGATTTTTAAAGTTCAGGGAAAGAAGACCAATCCGGTTTGGAAAAAACCTGACTGGGCTTTTGTTGAGGAAGGATTGCCTATTCCATCCGTCAATCATCCTTCCAGGTTCGAATACGGCACCTTGGGCGATTATGCCCTGATGCTGGGCAATGGATACATGATCCATGGCACCATCTACCAACGGTTTTTAGGACTGCCGGTAACCCACGGTTGTGTCAGAATGGGTGATGAAGATCTTGAACTGGTCTACAACAAACTAAAAATCGGTTCAACGATCTATATCTACTAAAAATACTACTATGAAAACAAAACTATTCAATCCCGACGCATCGTTTTTACTTCGCATCAAAAAGTACCTGCATGTTAGTACAATCGTAATTTTTGTTTTACTGGCTTTGTTTCTATTGTATGCAATTGTGCTTTCGATGATTTCATCCACCAGTTATGTCAAAACAATAAACAAAGCCTATTCAGATGATAGCACTACACTGGTCTCGGGAAAAAACCTGATTTCATCCGGACTGCATTCTGAGGAGTTGTTCCTGGAAGCCCGATTAGCCATGTTGACCGAAGATTCAATTACCCTTTCCATTGACCTGACCGATAGCCTTATAAGGCTTGAAATGAAGGGCGTTGTTGTTCACACAGCAAGAATTTCAAAAATCCAGGTGAGCCGGATTTTTCGCTATCTCAATTATCAAACGAAAGATGCCTTGTTCGGAAAACCTTTCACCACCGGTCAAACGATAGCAACCATTCCGAAAACCGAATATTTACTAAAAAAAGTATCTGCTGATTCCTTAATTCAACCCGGTGAACGATTGCCCGACACCACTCATGAAAAAGCAATTTGTTTCTTACTTCATCTTGATAAGAATATTATGATCGATATCCGACAGTCGGGGTGTGCAAATGATGATGCCTATCAACTTTATGCCATGCGTTTGAAACGTGACAAATATTCAGAGGTGCTGAAGGGATTGTTAAAACCGGCTGTTCCAAAATATTCACCGGTAATCGGTATCGAACTTGCAAAAAACGATGCCAGAACCATCTATAAAGCCCTGCCTGATAAACCACGTCTGGCGCTCAGGCTCTGATCCCTGTTTATTGTTTTGCCTCAGGAATAATGGTGAGTTTTAATTCACTTCCACCACGTTTAACAGTGATGTCGGTTTCAACATCCGGTTTGAGGTCGTTCAGAATATTCATAAAGTCATAAATGTTATTTACCTCTTCACCATTCAATCCGATTATAAAGTCATCGGCCGATAAACCTGCTTTTTCTGCCGGACCACCGGGACGAACGCCCTGAATTTGCACACCGGGCTCATCGCTGCCGGCATAAGCCGGAATAGTTCCCAGCGAAACGATAACACCACCGCGGCTTCCCATTTTTGCTTTTACTTCCACTTGTTTATAAACGAGATCCTGCTCTGGTTTCAGTAATTCACGGATCACGAGCGAGGCAAATTTCACCACCCGTTGCATATCCTCAAAATTGATGAACTCAACGTCGTCTTTGTAGGTATGGTAATCTTCATGAACGCCTGAAAAAAAGCTTATCACCGGAATTTTCTGCAAATAAAAAGAAGTAGCATCAGTTGGAAGGTAAGGATCGCTTGAAAGGGTAAGGTCGAAACCGGACACAACATTTTTCTTTTCGAGAATGCCTTTCCACTCTTCAGCAGAACCAATGCCCTGAATATCGAGTTTGTTGTTGTGCACCCTTCCTACCATATCAAAATTGAGGTAGGCTTTCACTTTTTCTGCTTTTACAGGGAGTTTTGATGAGAAAGCATTCGACCCGAGCAACCCGAGTTCTTCACCTGACCAGAGGCAAAAAACAAGGTTGTGTGTGATCTTTGAAGGGTCATCCTTTTTTAAGCCTGCAAAATATTCGGCCAGTTCGATCACGGTAACAGTACCCGAACCGTTGTCGTCGGCACCGTTGTGCACATCGTGTTTGTGCTCACCGGTCGAACGTGAATTGGTTTCTCCCATTCCGAGGTGATCGTAATGCGCACCGATAAAAATGTAATCCGCATCGGGATCATCCGAAGAGATCATGCCTACCAGATTGTTATCCTGTTTGATGATCCTCTCCACCTTTGTGGTAATTGCAGCATCCGCACCGGTGGCGAAAAGATGCTCATTTCCTTTGGGATCTCCATCCTTTAATTTGTCTTTCAATTCCTGTACACGGGTATCCGCTCCTTTTAGAATCTGATCGGCCACATTTTCGGTAATGTTAACTGATACAATTCCTGAAGTGCCGACCACCTCCTGCTGACTGTCGGAGGTAACCCGGTTGGTTATGATCAGAATACCTTTAGCACCGTTTTGCCTGGCGATCATTTGTTTGTAGCCGCTGGCAATGTTGCGTTCAAACAGTTTTGCTTTCTCCTCATCCAGTTCATCAGGATATCCTGAAAGAACCATCACAATTTTGTCTTTTACATCGATGTTGCTGTATGAATCGTAATCATAGTCGCCACCATCGTTGATCTTGAGGCCATATCCGGCAAAAACCACCTCAGCGTTAATGTTGCCGTTTTCTGTGGAAGCAAGCGGAACGTAATCTTCATAAAGTTTAAACTCCTCATTTCCAATTTTAAAAGAATTGGCTTCTTCATTGATATCTACCTTTGCCACAAAATCGAATGGCCATTTATAATCCGATTTATCTCCAAGAGGCTTTAGCCCTTGTTTTTCAAAAATTGTTGAAATGTAATCTGCCGCCATTTGGATACCTTCCGATCCCGTCATCCTGCCCTTCAAATCATCGGAAGCAATGTAGGTGAGTTTTTCGGTGAGTTCATCCATTTTGATCTCCGGTGAAAAATTGTAGTTTAAACTTCCCTGGTCCGTTTTCCTGTACGGTGCCTTTGCCAGCATTTCACGGGCATAATCATCATCCCAGTTGGCAATAAAAAGCTGTGCCTGTCCGTTGTCGGTCCGGCTCGAAGTCCACACCAGTTTTGTACCATCGGGTGAGAACACGGGCAGGCCATCAAACCCATCGGTATAGGTAACCCTTATGGGTTCTTTGGTACCGTTCACATCGGTTAAATAGACTTCAAAATTCGAATATCCCATTTTGTTGGCGGCCCAAACAATATAATCGCCCGAGGGATGATAGTAGGGTGCCCAGCTCAGGCAACCAAAATCGGTGAGGCGTTTTTCGTCAGTACCATCGATATTGATGGTGTAAACATCCGCGGCATGGCCGTCCTCGCTAAAACGGCGGAAGATCACCCTTTCACCGTCAGGAGAAAAGAAGGGTCCGCCATCGTAACCCGGCACATCGGTAAGTTGGCGTTTATCAGATCCATCGGCATTCATGAT
>JAGQVF010000165.1:0-2965 GCA_020438135.1 Bacteroidales bacterium
TGGTGGGTTGTGGGGGTTTTGCGAAAGCTTAGCTAACCAGTCAGGTTAGCTTTGGCTTTATCATTCGCAAACCTGACAGGTTAGCCTCTGAAACAAATAAGGTAATAAGGGTTTTCCGATATTTGGTTCAAGATACGCTTTCAATATTTAGGATTTTTGGAACCAGTTTGTCAAACCGCTCCTGAATTTCACCACTAAAATTATCATTTGAAAGCCGTGTATTCATGATCATCTCGCTGTTTTCCTGCTCTTCTTCACTCAAGACCAGTCCGATGGGAAAGGCTTCGCAATGAACAATGCGGCTACCTGTCAACTCGCGGACCTTTTCAAACACATGAGCATGACCGAATTTATCTTCCTTTTTCACATCGCTGCTTCCGCAACAACACACAAAAAATAACCGGTTGATGCTATTTTTATACTTTTTTAAAAAATCACGCAGCGGTGCGATCAGACTTCCCATCCAAACGGGACCAACCAAAACGATTGTCTTGTAATTGGCCGGATCATGATTAAGTCTCTTGATCCCCGGTCCAAAGCTGAATCGGGAAAGGATCATCAATGGAAAAAACAAATTGGTTCGCGGGTGGATTTGCTCAATTTTGCACTGAAGGGCATCTGACAGCTTTTTAGCTAAAAATGTATTACTGCCGGTTTTTGAGTAATAATAAACGATACAATCTGACATAGCATTTGTTAAGGTAATGGCTAAAAATATTAATTTTTGATCAAACCGCTGTAAATTAAGGTAAAATACACACAACCTTCCCAATTACTTAACAATCCATTTACCTGCACTTCAGACTACAAAAATAGCTTTGCCGGATTTTGAGTAAAATGGCTGAAAACAATAAAATACTCGTAGTTGACGGAGAAACTTACACCCTTGAGTTTCTGTCTTATTATCTTTCACAAAACGGCTTTGTAGTTTATACATCCACAAACGGCCGTGACGCCATTCAGCAAGCCAGACGTATCTTACCGGGTATCATCATGCTGGAAGTGATGTTGCCTGAAATGGATGGTTTCGAAACCTGTTTTGAACTTCGCAAGATCAAAGAATTAAAAAACACCCTTATTGCCCTTATCAGCGAAAGAAATGAGGACACGGCACAAATCATCGGGTTTGAGGTGGGTGCAGATGACTATATCAAAAAACCGGTACGGGTCAACGTGCTTATTCACCGGTTGAATGCTTTGTTGCGGAGGGTCAATAAAACAAATAGGAACAATCTCGCCTGATTGAAAATCAATCTGATTCAGGAGTTGCGCCAAATATGGTAATTCCATCTGCAATACGGTTGTATTTTGGATTGATAAAACCTTTTCCGGTTAAAGTTTTAAACACAGCACCATCAACAATAATAGAAACTGTAAGATCTGTAACGGTATCAGGTGGAAAAACTGAAACATATATAAATTGTGCCGCGTCCGCCATAAATTCAAAAGACCATCGTCCGTTGTAGCAGGTATCCTGGGCCACTTTGCTTACCTGATTGTAAAATGTTACAAGGTAGTTATTTGTGTCAGCAGAAGGGATGGTTCTTTGAACAGTATACCTAACCTGGTAGGTTTTATCTTTTGAGCAGGAAAGGATTGCCAATGCTCCCATCGATGCAAAAAATACAAGTAACAAAAAGTGTTTCATAGGATTTTTTATAAGTCAACAAATGAATGGATTTAGATATAATCGGGTATTAACGGCAAATTAAGTTTGTATAAATATTAAATGAATCACCTGGTTTGAAAAAAAGAAAATTCTGAACATCATTTCCACAGGTCTCCCGTATATTTCATGAAAATCAGAAAAGTTGTTTATGGATATACTTTGAAATATTTGAATAAGGATTATTTCCTGCAATTTTCATTAATACTTAATATTCTGTTTACTTGCAGTTTACCATGCTGAAATAGATTTACCAACTCAATTTACAGCATGGCAGGACAGAGCAATACCATATTATTAGTAGACGATGAATCATACACGCTTGAATTTTTGGACTACAATCTTTCCAAAAACGGATTTAGAGTGTTTACCACAACAAATGGGATAGATGCCATCAGAAAAGCAAAAGAAATTCAGCCGGGTATCATCGTATTGGATATCATGATGCCCGAGATGGACGGGATTGAAACGTGCATCGAACTGCGGAAAATAAAAGAACTGAAAGACACCCTGATCGCACTGCTCAGTGGCCGTAATGAAGATTATACGCAAATTGTAGGTTTCGAAGCCGGTGCAGATGACTACATCAAAAAACCGGTTCGGATGAATGTGTTGATTCCACGCCTCAAAGCATTAAGACGAAGGATCAGAGGGGGGCCTGAACAAAAAGTCACCGAAATCGACGATTTAAAGATCATTCTTGATAAATATGCTGTGGTGAAAGATGGGAAAGAAATCAGTTTGCCACGGCGGGAATTTGAACTACTCTGGTTACTGACCCAAAACCCAAACAAGATTTTTACCCGGAATGAAATTTTTAGTCAATTGTGGGGCGATGAAGCGCTTGTGGGTGAGCGAACCATAAACGTTCATATCAGCCGGTTGCGAAAAAAAATCAAAACTGACATCATTAAAACAGTTAAAGGCATCGGTTATAGCTTCCACTAGAGTCATGTCGAACCGTAACCCACATTTCCGGGTTTCACAAAGGCTAAATTCACACTAATTTTTTATAAATTTTAATTGCGTTCCGCATCTTTCAGTTTTCACACAACAAACTGATTTAATGACACCTATGATAAATATATTGCTTTATAATAAATTTACTATCAATTAAAACCTGGTTAAATCAGACCGGAATAAATCGCAGTTACTTTACAATCCAAATTTACAAACGATTTTCCACATGCACATGTCGAGGACATTTACCATTGGTATTTTGCTGGTATTAATAACGATTCTTTCTGAACTCTCCGCATTTCCACAAACAGGATCAATTAAAGGTATCATTGCCGATCA
>JAGQVF010000165.1:3068-6295 GCA_020438135.1 Bacteroidales bacterium
TACAAACTGGAAGTTTCATTCATTTCATATAAAACCAGGATTGTGGAGGGTGTTGTTGTAAAAGCGAACCAGGTAACCGACCTGGAACTTATTTTACTTGAAGAGGACTCTCAAATGCTGGAGGGAGTGGTGGTTAAAGAACGGCGTAAAACAGATACTGAAGTATCGATGATATCCACCATCCAAACCAGTAAGATCGCAGTTACAGGGATCACAAAAGAACAGATTTCACGCTCGCTCGATAAAAATGCGGCTGAAGTAGTAAGACGAATACCGGGCATTACAATACAGGAAGGAAAATATATAGTAGTCAGAGGTTTGAAAGACCGGTACAATACTGCCTGGCTAAATGGTGCACCCACTACCAGTTTTGAATCTGACAAAAAATCGTTCTCCTTCGATGTAATACCCAGTTCCGCACTCGACAACATTATGGTGTATAAAACTCCGGCCCCTGAGTTGCCCGCCGATTTTGCCGGAGCTGCCGTAATGATCTATACACGAAACGTTCCCGACGAAAACAGGATTTCCATTGGTTATAAAGCCGGATTCAGAACAGGTACCACTTTCGAAGATTTCGGAACATACCGGGGTGGATCAACTGATTGGCTGGGCTTCGACGACGGTACACGCTCTCTTCCTGAAGGATTCCCCAACACCCTTGAAATGGCTGACATGCATAACCGCGATGACCTTGGACTCCCTTTCGAACAAATGATCTCGATGTTTGAAGCAAGGGATGAAAAGCTTCTTTATACCGGCCGGAATGTAAACAAGAACTGGACACCATTTTACATGACAGCTCCGATCGACAATTCAGTAGAACTGGAGTTTAACAGAAAATTTGACTTCGGAAATGTCACAGCCGGCAATATTACGGCACTTATTTATAAAAACGATAACCAATACCGCGATGTCAGAAAATACCGGTACGAGCACAACATTGGCGACACCAACTACCGCTATCGTGATCATACCTATGAAAATGAGGTGATCGGTGGCCTGCTTCACAATTGGTCGTTTATGCTGAAAAACGGAACACTGATTGAATTCAGAAATCTCTTTAATCAAATCGGGACCAAACGTTACACCTTTCGTGAAGGATATGATTTTTACAGGGAACGATTTGTAAATTCACACGAACTCAATTTTATGAGCCGGACTACCTATTCCGGTCAATTGGGCACCAAATTCGAAGTTTTTGAAGATGCAAAACTTAACTTCAATGTGGGTTATGCATATGCCAACCGGCAGGACCCTGATATCAGACGAATTTACAGCCTCCGGAACACCGATTCAATATCCGACTATTTCGACCGGTATTATGTAGCATTCGTGAAGGATGCAACCCCCGAACTCAATGGCCGGCTGTTTCTGGGCCTGGAAGAAGATATTTGGAATGGTGCTGTAAATTATGAACAAATCCTGAATCTTGGAGCCTGGCGCCCCACCATCAAAGCCGGTTTATATTACGAAGATAAAAAACGATCATTCGATGCCCGGAATATCGGATTTACTCAATCCCTCGGTCCTTTTAACCAGGACATTATGTATATCCGGCCATACGACTCAATCTATTCCGATACAAATATTGTAATTCCGAATGGGATTGTGATCAATGAGAACACCTCACCGGATGATTCATACAAAGCCCTTAGCCAGATCATTGCCGGTTATATAGGGGTAAACATTCCGATAGGAAGCCGATTGAATATATACGGGGGGGTAAGGGCAGAACTAAGTCAGCAAAAGTTATATGATTTTTATGACAATGAAGGTCAGGATTCACTGGATATCCACCTTGATACACTCAATTTTTTCCCGTCGATCAATATCTCTTTTGATCTGACTGAAGAACTAAAAATCAGGGCGGCCTACGGCATGACAACCAACCGGCCCGAATTCAGGGAACTTGCGCCCTACGCGTTTTACGATTTTGTGCTGGCAGCCCAGATCTATGGTTATGATTCACTGCAGAATGCTTACATCCACAATTATGACCTAAGGCTAGAATGGTACCCTGCTCCCGGTGAAATATTCACAATTGGCGGATTTTATAAAGATTTTAAAAATCCCATTGAAAATACATTGATACCTGCTTCAACTGATAAGTGGACTTTTCAACCTGTAAATGCTAAAGAATCAGTGAGTATTGGTGTTGAAATCGACATTAAAAAGAGCCTTCGTTTTCTCGAAAACTCCGGTACATTTTTCAGGCATTTTAAAGACCTGTTTATCATATTTAATGCTGCCCTCATCAAAAGTGAAGTTCTTGAAGGAGTGGCTTACCTGGAAGATGAAAAACGTCCGATGCAGGGGCAATCACCCTATATTATCAATGCGGGTCTTTACTACGACAATCCTGACCTTGGGCTCATGGCTAGCCTCGCTTATAACCGCATCGGTAAACGGATTCAATATGTCGGGGATCCCAGCAATCCACACACTTACGAAATGCCACGGAACGATCTGGAGTTTGCATTTACGAAAACGATTGGCCAACATCTTAAAATCAAAGCCGGGATCGAAAACATATTTAACGATCCTTACCGGTTTATTCAAACTTATGAATTTCAACCCGATCCTGACCTGAATGGCAATTCTCAGGAAGTGCAAGTCGTAGATCAGGTTCAAAAGGAATATTATACCGGGCGAAAATTCAGCCTCGGTGCACAATACATCTTCTAATAAAAAAACAATTAAAATGAATAACAGATTTCAACTTTTTTATTGGGCAATGGTAGCAATTGCCATCTTGCTTTCAGCGGTTACAGCTACAGGTCAAACAGTTGCCCTGGGTGAAATCAACGCTTCGGCAGGTGAAGAGGTGATCGTTCCCCTGAACTTTACGGACATAACCGCGGCAGGAAGTGCAGCATTTTATATCGAATTTAACCAGGATGTTTTAACCTATGTAAATTTTCAGAATGCCATTCCCGAACTCTCAGGAAATGCACTGATTGTCAATTACATTCCCGGTCTATACCTTACCATTCAATGGTTTACGTTGTCGTCGGCAGTTAACTTCCCTGATGGGACTGCAATTGAGCTCATTTTCGATTATGCAGGAGGCGACACCGATGTGTCGTTTATTGAAGGTTCGTATGTGAAAGATGCGAGCAATCCACCCAATACCCTGGCTGTAACCTTTGTTAACGGAAGTGTAACCGGACAATCCGGATCAGATCAATCGGCGTGGAACGGCACCGGAAACTGGATGGAAGAAG
>JAGQVF010000166.1 GCA_020438135.1 Bacteroidales bacterium
CAATATTCATACACGGTTTTGTTGTAGCGTTCGTTCTCCTCATCCCAATATCCGATGGTATCGGTATCGGGGCTCAACTGCACCATACCAAAAGGAACACAGGCACCGGGAAACGTGTGGCCCATTTTATCGGTTCCGATGAAAGGATTGACGAATTGGGTGAGGTCGGATTCTGTTTGCTGAGCAATGCCTTCTGAAATTACGATCCATGAAATCAAAATAATCAAATATCTCATTTTCTCTTTTTATTTATCAAATATCTTTAAAATACTTGTCCAAAAATATTTCCATGCTACAAACCTGTATATTTTCTTTTACAGGATAATCGTCCGAATCCGGTGTAATTATAAAGTTTTTTGTTGTTTGCAGATCATCTATGCAATAATAAAATCCTTTCTCCGGATGAGGGCTTGAAGTAAATTTTATCTCCGCCGTTGCAACAGGTTCCGGGCCACGAGTAAAAAGCAAATCAACCTCTGCACCATTATGCGTGCGGTAAAAATACAAATCAATATCCGGCCTTTTAAGTGCAGATATCTGTTCGATAACATAACTTTCCCAGGAATAACCAAGAATAGCATGGCCCATTAGCTGCTCCACAGAATCGATCCGAAGTAAACGATGAAGTACGCCAGAATCGCAGATATATATTTTTGGGGTTTTGACAAGACGTTTTTTCATGTTGTAATGAAACGGCTCAAGCTTTCTGACCAGAAATGTGTTTTCAAGGTAAGTTATATACTTATCAATAGTATGGTAATTTATTCCCAGTGACTTGCCCAGCATATTCAGATTGAGCAGGTTGCCATTAATCCAGGCAAGCATTTCCCAAAGTCTTCTGATCAACAACGGATTCGCACTCAATCCGTACATAGGCAGGTCTTTTTCAGTGTAGGTACGTATAAAATTATTCAGCCACAATTTACCTGCTTCTGCACTATCAGCTAGTAATGCGTCAGGAAATCCACCATAAAAATGGTGTTGCTCCCGCGGTATAAGGTTCTGGATCTCTGGAAAAGCGAAGGGATGCAATTCAATGTAAGCTATTCTGCCTGCCAGTGATTCGGAAGACTGCCGAAGCAAGACAGGGCTGGCCGAACCGAGAATTATAAAACGACAAGGTTCTCTTTGCTGATCGATCAAAGAACGAATAAGCGGGAAAAGATCCGGTTTATGCTGAATTTCATCGATAATCACACACTTATCTGCCAATCGTGAAAGAAAAAGCTCCGGTTCTTTTAGTTTATCAAGATCCGAAATCAACTCCAGGTCAAGATAAACCGTTTCCTTATCAATAATGTTCCTGAATGCTTTAACCATCGTGGTTTTGCCTACCTGTCTCGGACCAATAACTCCTATGGCCGGAAACGATTGGGATAAGTTTTTTAATTGATCAAGAGTAAATCTTTCAATAATCATAACCATGAAATTTAGAATTATAATTTCTATATTTCATGGCAAATATAATATTTTTATCAATAACGGCCAATTGCGTAAAGCCAATTTAATTTTATGGATAAATTCGTAACTTCGTAAAAAATTAACCCATGCATAAAGTGATCGTAACCATAGAAGATGCTGCCAATGCCGACCTTTTCCTGAAAATGGTAAAACAACTCGAATTTGTTGATTCAGCCGAAATGGAGGAAGAATATGACTGGCTCAATCCCAAACGTCCGGCCACCGATGAAGAAAGCGAACAAATGATCAGGGAAGCCGAAGAAGACTACGAAGCCGGAAGGTACGTACCAATTGAAGATGCGAAAAAACAAACTATTGATGAAATAGAGAAATGGTTAAAAAATCGTGGAAAGTAATTTTCAGACAGCGAACCATTCGAAAAATCAGGAATATCGCCATTTATATTGAGAGCAGAGGATATCCTGAAAATGCCTTAAGATTTGCAAATGCTTTATATAATTTCGGAGAATCTTTAGGTGAATATCCTGAAAAATACCCCATTTGCAGAAACCCAATCTGGGCTAAACGAAATCTTCGTTGTGCCGTTTTCAGGAAAGACTACCTGTTTATTTATAAAATATTCGAAAAAGAAGTGGTTATCTACAATGTGGTTAATGCCCGGACAATGGCATTATAGAAGATCCAACGATTCATTGAAATTTACTGCAATTCAAACTTTTGTTCAGCCAGCAAACGGTCAAACAAAAGCACTCTAAAAAGGTATTCTCCCGGATCGCGCTTACCTTCGGGGATGGATATGGAACTGTAAACAAATGTATCAGTGTTTTCCGGTTTTAAAGTAATGTCTTTGGTATACACCGGTTCCCCATCGGGGCCGATCCATTCAACCTCAAAATCAAGGACCAGGTCATCATTGAAAAAACGATTTTCAAGATCACAGAATGCCCTGACGTATCTTTTTTTGCCCATCCTGAATACCGAATCGATTCCTGTACGTTCACCGGTCTTACGGTTTACGTTTTGGCAAAGGGTAATGCATCCTGTAATCCCCTCTACAGGACCAGTTTGTTCAAGCGAATCGGGGATCAGATTAAAATATTTTTCAGCGATAAGCTCTCTGAAATGATACACTTTCAATCCATATCGCCCAGCCTCGCGATCGGGTGTTGAAGAAATACTGGAATAGAGATAACTTATCGAATCTTCGGGATGAAGGTCTTCACGTTTCATATAAAATGCATGTCCTTCCCTGTCGATCCATTCGATGTGAAACATCTGGGGTTTGTTACTTTTTAAAAACAGGTTTCCAAGATCCACGTGTGCACGTACATAGTCATCCTTTTCCATGTAAAACAGATCACGATTGCCAATTTTTTTTCCGGTTCTATCATCCTCATACCGGTAGAAGGTTATGTTGGCAAAAACATC
>JAGQVF010000167.1:0-2657 GCA_020438135.1 Bacteroidales bacterium
CACCGAAGCCGCCACCTCCGCCGCCTCCGAAACCACCGGAGCCGCCACTGAAATTGCCCCAGGAGCCACGGTGACTACCACTCAGCATGCTGCCCAGGATGAGTGCCGTCCATAAACCGGAACCTCCGCGCCGGGTATAGGATGCATGTCGTGAGCGACCTCGGTTGATCATCGAGATCACAATGATGAGAATGATGAGTGGGACAAAAAAACCGACAATTCCACCCCCGCCTTCTGTTCTTTTTTTGTAGGTTTCCGCCGTGAACTGACCGGCTGCCAGCGACATCATCACATCTGTTCCGGCATCAAGTCCACCGAAATAATCGTTGTTTTTAAAGTGCGGGATCATTTCATTTTCGATGATTTGTTTGGCTGTGATGTCGGGGATCAGCGGTTCCAGTCCGTAACCCACATCAATGTTCACTTCTCCTTTGGTTTCTGCGGTTTTCGGAACCAATACGATGATGGCTCCGTTGTCGTATTTCTTCTGTCCGACACCCCATTTCTGGGCTACCCTTTGTGAAAAATCAACAATGTCGTATCCCTGCAGATCTTTGGTAATAAAGATGGCGATCTGCGTGGAATTGGTATCACTGAAAGCAACCAGTTTTCGCTCAAGCGACCGGACTTGCTGCGCCGACAACAACGCTACCTGGTCGGTTACGAGACGGGACGGTGCGTCAGGAAGATCCTGGCTTTGAAGTCCAATGCTCAGGCTTAAAATCAGAACTGCTATGTAGATAATATTTTTAGAAATAGTCATTGGGTTATTTTTTATCGGTGCCGAAAGAGATCTCATCCGAGAGTTCGTTCACGTCGTCCGATTGATACGGGAAATGTTCCTTAAGCTGCTTGCCGGCCATCGAGATGCCTTCGATCAAACCATCGGCAAAATGCCCATCACGGAACTCTTCAAGCATTTTATCGCGAATGTTGTCCCAAAAATCCTCCGGCACCATTTTGTTGATACCGGTATCACCCAGGATGGCAAATTTTCGGTTTTTGACAGCTACATAAAACAAAACACCATTGCGAAGTTCTGTTTCGTGCATATTCAGCTTTTTGAATAAATAAGCTGCCCTGTCTTTTGCATCGCCGTTGCATTTTTCTTCCACATGCACCCGGATCTCACCGGATGTGTCGAGCTCTGCATTTTTAATGGCCAGGGTTATATCTTCTTTTTCGGTATTGGTAAAAAAGTCTTGTGCACTCATTTACAGTGATTTTGGTGGTTAAAACTGAACCTCAGGCGGACGATCCGACCCTTCTGTGGCTTTGAAGTAAGCTTTGTTTTCGAATCCGAACATCCCTGCGAACATGGTTTGCGGAAAACTTTTGATGTAGGTGTTAAAGTTTCTGGCGCTTTCGTTAAAGGCCCGCCTTTCAACAGCGATCCTGTTTTCAGTACGTTCGAGTTGCGTTTGCAAATCCATGAAGTTTTGATTCGCTTTGAGGTCGGGGTAACGTTCCACCACTACCATCAATCTCGAAAGTGCAGAACTTAACCCTTGCTGAGCAGCTTCAAATTGCTGAATGGAATTTGCATCGAGGTTCGATGGATCGATGTTAACCGAAGTTGCTTTCGATCTGGCCTCAATTACATCGGTGAGGGTTTTTTGCTCGAAATCGGCATACCCTTTTACCGTATTCACCAAATTCGGGATCAGGTCGGCACGGCGTTGATAAACATTCTCAACCTGCGCCCACTGTGATGTTACGGTTTCATCCAAAGAAACCATCTTGTTGTATGTTCCTTTGATGGATGAATACCCGATGAACAGAAGGATCACAATCACTCCGATAATGATCCACGATTTTTTTATACTTTTCATAGTGTTTTGTTATTGACTTATATGACTGGAATCAGTGCCTAAAGTTAGTTATTAATTAACCGATTCAACCGATTCAACCAGTTTAACCAATTTAACCGGTCAACAAATTTAACCGGTTTAACTTGATCAACCTTTCTCCCCGATCATCTCCACACTTCGTTTGATGAAGTCGGTGAGCTCCTGGCCTTTGAGCAGGTTTTGCGACAACCTTGCCAGGTCGGTCAGTTGTTTTGCCAGGTTTTCCTGTTTGGCGTTATCCGTTGCATTTAAAATTTCTCCAACCAGTTTGTGATTGGTGTTCACAACAAGGTTGTACGAATCAGGCATGGTACCCATATAATCCATTCCGCCACCGAGTTTCGACATGTCTTTCATCCGTCGCATAAATTCGGGCTGTGTGATGATGATCGGCTGGTCGTTTTCGCTCAGGCTCTCGAACAAAATCGTGTAGTTCTCTTTATTAACAAACTTTTCGAACACCGGTTTCAGTTTGTTTTGTTCTTCCTCGCTCAGTTTTGATGTTTGCTCTTCTTCTTTTTTGATCAGCTTGTCGATGATGTCGGCATCCACCCTTAAAAAAGAACTGTTTTCAAATTTTTGCTCCAGGGTGTTGATGAAATGGTTGTCGATCACACCACTCATCTCCAGCACGTCATATCCCCTCGATTTGGCCGATTCGATAAAGGTATGCTGATCCTGGGTGTCGGTTGTATAGAGATAAATCAGTTTTTTATCTTTATCTTCCTGGGTTTTTTCGATCTGTTTTTTGTATTCTTCAAAAGTGAAATATTTTCCATCTGTATTTTTGAAAAGTGCAAATTTTTC
>JAGQVF010000167.1:2743-3396 GCA_020438135.1 Bacteroidales bacterium
CGGTTGTTTTTGAAAATATCTTCCAGTTTGTCCGAAACCTTTTTCATGATGTGATTCGAGATCTTTTTCACATTCGAATCGCTCTGCAAATAACTTCTGGAAACGTTCAATGGAATATCCGGCGAATCGATCACGCCGTGCAACAGGGTGAGAAAATCAGGAACAATACCCTCCACCGAATCGGTTACAAACACCTGGTTGCTATACAGTTGAATTTTATCACGCTGCACTTCGATGTTTTTCTTCACCTTCGGAAAATAGAGAATTCCGGTCAGGTTAAAGGGATAATCCACATTCAGGTGAATATGGAAAAGCGGCTCCTCGAAATTCATCGGGTACAGCTCGCGGTAGAAGTTTTTGTAATCTTCCTCTTTGAGATCGCTCGGTTTTTGCGTCCAGGCAGGATTGGTGTTATTGATGATGCGTGGTTTTTCAACCTCTTTGTATTCATCGTTGCCGTCCTTGTCTTTTTTACCGGTTTTTTCCGAAACTTTTTCAGTTCCGAACTGAATGGGCACCGGTAAAAATTTCGAATATTTGTTTAGCAGTTCCAGGATCCTGTGTTCTTCAAGAAACTCTTCCGAATCTTTGGCGATATGCAGGATGATCTCGGTTCCACGATCCTGCTTATCGGCCTCTTCCATGGTGAACTC
>JAGQVF010000167.1:3489-30730 GCA_020438135.1 Bacteroidales bacterium
CCAAGCCCGAAATGGCCGATCAGTGCATTTTTATCGGCTTCCGATTTGCCTTTGTATTTTTTAACGAATTCCTCGGCACTTGAAAAAGCGATCTGGTTGATATACTTGTCCAGCTCTTCGGCGGTCATTCCTATACCGCGGTCGATCACCTTCAGTTGCTTGTTCTTTTTATCCAGTTCAACATGGATGGTCAAATCCCCTACCTCACCTTTCACTTTATCTAATGATGAAAGGGTTTTTATTTTTTGCGTGGCATCTACTGCATTCGATACCAGTTCTCTCAAGAAAATCTCATGATCAGAATAGAGAAACTTTTTGATGATTGGAAAAATGTTCTCAGTTTGAACGTTGATGGTTCCTTTTTGCATAACTCAACAAATTTTAAGATTAAAATCGAAACCGGTTTTACAAAGGATATGCCACTGCCGGGGTTATGACAATTTGACAATTGTGCAATTTGCAAAAGGTGGATAAATAAATTGGGAATGTTATATAGAATCATCCTAAATAATATAATACCTTTGCAAAAAATTTATTCATCGAAAAATTAGCAAAAATGAAAAAGATCAGTGTTTTATCAGTACTATTAATTATTTCTGTTATGTTTTTGGCCTCTTGTGGCGGTGGAAGCAGCAATCAGGGTGCCGATGACAAAACAAATGAAAATACCCAAATGAGCGAGCAGAAAGCAGAGCCGGAACAAACTCCGCTTGAAAAACAACTTGCTTTGGGCGAAAAAATTTACAAAGAAAAATGTATTGTTTGCCACCAGGCCGATGCCAAAGGTATTGAACATGCTTTTCCTCCGCTTGCAGGCTCAGATTATTTGCTTGAAGATCCGGTAAGAGGAATTCACCAGACATTAAACGGTTCGAACGAAGAAATGGTAGTAAACGGCAAAACCTATAATGCTCCGATGGCACCCCAGGTGAAAACCAAAGAAGAGGCTGTAGCAGTGATTAACTACGTATTAAAGGAATTTAACGGATACACTGACGATCAGCTTCTGACAATGAAAGATGCTGAAGATGTGGAAATTGATCCGTTACCAATCGCACCTCAAACGCCCCAACAACAATAAATGAAAAAACAACTCTTATTTTTGGTGGTTTTGGGATTACTCTTTTCCTGTAATCAAACCACTACAAATCAAACTGACGATAAAACGGCTACGAAGGAAGAAAATTCAGAAGTTAACCATTATGGTGATAACATCAATGTTGAAAATCCGGTGTCAGCCGAAAAAATGATGGCCATGCTCGAAGAGAACGACTCGGTGTCGGTAACTTACAAATCGACGATACTGAGCAATTGCAAACGTTCGGGTTGCTGGATGGACCTCGATATGGGCAATGGTGAAATAATGAAAGTTACATTTAAGGATTACGCTTTTGTGATCCCGCTTGAATCGGAAGGCAAAACGGCAACGGTGGAAGGTGTTGCCAAACGCGAGATCATCCCGGTTGACCTGCTGAAGCACTATGCTGAAGATGAGGGCGCTTCCGAAGAGGAGATCGCAGCCATCACCGAAGATGAAATTGCCTATACTTTCGAAGCGAAAGGTGTGATCATCGAAGATTAAAGATTATTCAAATAGCATTGAAAAAGACTGCTGTGACAGCAGTCTTTTTTATTTCGGCCTCTGTTGATCCCACCAAAACATTCAGCGGTGAACCTTGTTAATAGTGGTGATATGTTCAAACGACTTAAAAAGAAATGGGGCATAGAAAGCAACTTTCAGTTTTGGCTGATCTTCGGGATATTTGCCATTGCCGGGACTTCAAGCACCTTTGTTAAAATTCCGCTTTTTGCACTGCTTGGGGTCACAGAGACGTCAGAAACCTGGGTGATGGTGCTTGTTTATTTGCTGGCCATTACACCGGCTTATTTCACTCTACTGTTGTTCTACGGTTTTATTTTCGGTCAATTCAGGTTTTTCTGGAACTTTACCAAAAACTTCTTCGGCCGGTTCGCCCGCCTCAAAAAATCTTTTCAGCATAAGTAGTATATTTGTCGCTAAGAAAAGATCATCCATTGCATCTCCGGGTTTCACATAAATCATTTCATAAATCGGCTTTCGAGCTGGCCTTTCATACCCATTTCGAAAGTTTATGCAGGTTTGCCGTGGGTTACGTCAATGACCGTGATTCGGCACAGGAGATCGTGCAGGATGTGTTCATTAATTTGTGGGAAAAGCGCGAAACCATCGATCCCGGCAAACCGGTGAAATCGTATTTGTTCACTTCGGTGCGAAACCG
This sequence comes from Bacteroidales bacterium, assembly GCA_020438135.1. Lineage (GTDB taxonomy): Bacteria > Bacteroidota > Bacteroidia > Bacteroidales > JAADJA01 > JAADJA01. The sequence continues at coordinate 5,748 of JAGQVF010000167.1, forward strand.
CTGTTTGAATTTTATCCGTGATCATAAAAAATTCAGAAGTTATTATCTGGATGTGGAATTGGAAATGGAAGTGAAGTGGGAAGACAATGACAACCTGTCGGAAGCGGATACGGAAAGGCGGGTTTCGGAAGCATTAAACAAGCTGCCTGAGAAATGCAGGGAAGTGTTTGAACTAAGCCGTTTTGATGAGCTCAAATACAAAGAGATCGCTGAAAAACTGGGAATTTCCGTAAAAACCGTTGAAGTGCAAATGTCGAAAGCATTAAAGGTCATGCGCGGGGAATTGAAAGATTTATTGATCGTTTTGATCCTTATGTTATTAAAGTGAAAATTTATAAAAACAGATAGGGGTAAAGTATTAGAACCGTGTATATGTCATAGAAACAATGGACGAAAACAGCAGACATATCGATTTTGAAATCCTGGTTGGAAAGTACCTGGCGGGTGAGGCCTCACCGCATGAAATTGAAGTGCTTGAAAATTGGGTGAAAACTTCAGAAGAGAATAAAAAATTATTCAGGGAACAAAAGCGGGTCTGGATGCTTGCCGCAGGTAAAACAGCAAGTTTCAAAAGCACAGAAGCATTCAGTCAGCTTGAAAAAACCTTATTTGCGGACGAAAAGGAAATCCCAGCCATCAAACCGCCGGCCAAAAAATTAGCCCTGAGCCCTGTTTGGCGTGTTGCTGCTGCTGTAACGGTGCTGGTTTCCATCGGGTTGTTGATTTATTTTATGGTAAAGACTCCGCAAACCGAGTTGGTCGCCCATGCGGGAATCCTGACCGAAAAACTCACAGATGGCTCGGAAGTAACGCTCAATCAACAATCAAAGTTGACATTTGCCAATGATTTTGGCAAAAATGAACGCCGGGTTTCCCTGCAAGGTGACGCTTATTTTGATGTTGCCAAAAATCCTGAAAAGCCTTTTATTATTGAAACCGACGGACTCGATATCAAAGTGCTGGGAACGTCATTTTATGTAGATGCCGGTGCAACATCAGATATTGTTGAGGTGATTGTTCAGTCGGGAACCGTTGAACTGCATTCATACGGAGGTGGTGAGGTTACGCTTGAGGCAGGCGAAAAAGGGATCTATGCCAAAGGTTCCGGAAACCTCCAAAAAGTTGTTTCGGGAGATCAGAATTTTCTTTCCTGGAAAACGAAAATAATGAAATTCGAGGATGCTGACCTTACAACAGTGGCAACCGTGATCGCAAAAACGTATCGGGTGAAAATCGAAATCGAAAACCCGCAGCTCAGAGAGTGCCGGCTGACAGCCACCTTCGATAATCAGTCGCTGGATGATGTTCTGATGATCATCGAACAAACCCTCGATATCGAAATTTCGAGGTCCGGTGAATCGGTAACTTTTTTAGGAAACGGTTGCCTTTAGATGGATAGCCGTATAAAATATCTTTTCTTCGCATTGCTGATTTTTAGCAGTTTCCAGGTTTTTTCACAAGAAGAATTGCTCAACAGGAAAATCACCCTGCACATCGAAGCGGCCTCGCTGGATTCGGTTCTGACTGAGATCACTTCACAATCCGGAGTTCAGTTCAGCTATAACAGTAAAACCATCGATGCCACTCAACCCATCACCCTTCATGCGAAGGAAGAAACCATCGAAAATATTCTCAACAAGATCGGGACTCAGGCTGATTTCGGATATGTTGTTGTTAAAAATCAGATCGTTCTGAAACCTGCTAAAAAGAAGCCGGAAGATGCACCGGAATTTACCATCAGCGGTCATGTTAGAGATCAGGAAACCGGGGAAACCCTGCCCGGAGCAACCGTTTACGAACCCCATTCGGGTGCCGGTACCATCAGCAACAATTATGGTTTTTATTCGCTCACACTACCCAAAGGTTCGTATGGTTTACAATACAGTTTTGTCGGTTTTGAGTTGAAAACCGTTCAGATCGATCTTGAAAAAGATCAGAAGAAAGATGTTGAAATGACCCTCAATGCAGAAACGCTGGGAGAGGTAACCATCGTTAGTGATCAGCGGGTGGAGGAGATCGAAAAAAGCCAGATGAGCCGCATCCGTGTTAATCCGGCTTCCTTGAATACATTGCCCGAATTTGCGGGTGAAGTGGGACTGATCAAGAGCCTTCAGACCTTTCCGGGCATTAAAACCCACAGCGATGGATCCGCTTTCTTTTTTGTGCGTGGCGGAAACAAAGATCAAAACCTGATCCTGATCGACGAAGCACCCGTATATAATCCGGCGCACCTTTTCGGGTATTATTCGGTAATCATTCCTGATGTGGCCAAAGAGATCAATATTTATAAAGCCGACCTTCCGATTAGCAAAGGCGACAGGTTGTCTTCAGTGATCGATGTGCATACAAAGGACGGTAACTTGAATAATTACAGTTTGTCAGGGGTTCTGAATCCTTTGATCTACCGTTTTGCTTTCGAAGGACCGGTGGCAAAAGATAAAGCATCGATCTTTACATCTTACAGACACTCCAATTTCAGGTGGCTCTATTCGCTGGCCACAAATGATGCATCCCTTTACCTGTACGACCTGAATGCCAAACTCAACTGGAAGATCAACAAAAACAACCGTTTGTATTATTCCTTTTTTTATGGAAAAGATAATTTTACAAACAACACCATAAATGAAGAGGGTGGGATCAGGTGGTACAATTTTACCAACACGCTTCGCTGGAATCACATTTTTAACAACCGGTTATTTTCGAACCTGACTTTTTATAGCTCTACCTACAAATACAACCTGCTGGCAGAAACCACAGTGTGGGAATCGGAGATCAGCAATGTTAGCCTGAGCTATGATTTCACCTTATTCCAGAATCCGCAAACGACATTAAAATTTGGATTTAGCCAAACCTTTCATGAGTTCAACCCCGGCAATCTGACCACCGGTGAAAATTTGTCATTTGTCCCGAAGATCAGTGCACCCAAAGCTGCCAAAACGGTTTTTTACATAAACCGTGAACAACAGATCAATGAGAAATGGTCGTGGAAAGCCGGCCTGCGGATACCCGTCTGGAACACGAGCGGTCCGGCCGTTGTTTATCAATTCGACAGCAGCTACCGGGTAACCGACACGCTCACAGTGCAGGATGGAGAAGGGATTGAGACTTTCGTGAACCTCGATCCGAGAGTAAGTTTCCGGTATAAACTAACTTCCACAGCATCGCTTAAAACGAGCCTGGGGATTTATCATCAGTACATTCACCAGCTTTCAAACTCGATCAGCCCTTTTTCCTCATTTGAGATTTGGATGCCCTCGGGGAACACGTTAAAACCGCAACGCGCGAATATGATGGCGGTCGGCCTCAATAAGTTTTGCGAAAGATCAAAACTGGAGTTTGTAACCGAAGCATATTATAAATGGATGTTCAACCAGATCGATTATGAACCCCATGCCAGTTTACTCCTGAACCCCTTGATCGAGGGTGAGTTGCGGTTTGGAAACGCGAAAGCTTATGGAATTGAATTTTCGCTTCGCAGAACCGAGGGCAGGCTTACCGGTTGGATCAGTTACACCTATTCACGTGTTTTGAAAAAAATCGATGGGATGAATGAAGGGAAGGAGTTTCCTGCTTACTACGACCGGCCGAACGATTTTTCCATTTACCTGTCGTGGCATCTTTCGAAACGTGTGAATTTTTCAGCCAACTGGACCTGGTATACCGGATCGGCCATCACCACGCCGATTGGTTTTTATGATTTCAACGGCAATACGGTGCCGCTTTATGGAGAAAAAAACAATGACCGTTTACCCGACTATCATCGACTGGATCTGGCTTTGGCCTGGATGCTCAGCAAACCGGGAAACCAGTTTCAGCACTCGCTGAATTTTGCCATTTACAACTTTTATAACCGCCACAACCCGGTTTCCATTAATTTCAACAAAGTGGAAACGAAAGAGGGAAAGTTTGTTGTTCCGGCCAATCTGTATGGTACCAGCGAGATCATGACCACGCAAAAATATTTATTGGGCATCATGCCGTCCATCACCTATAAATTTAAGATATGATGCCGGGGATTTTGAAATACATATATCTGAAGGTTTTCAAAATAAAAATTGGAATTTGGATTTTTGTTTTTGGATTTTTATCTGCATGTGAAGAAGCAACCGACCATGCCATTCCCGATCAGGTCTATAATACCATTGTAGTCGATGCCATTCTCACGAACGAATTAAAGCAGCAGGAAATCCATCTTTCAAAGCCATTCAGCGATCCCAACGGAAGACCTGAACCAGTTTCAGGTGCAACAGTGAATGTTACGGTAAATGGATTTGATGTTTCGTTTCCTGAATCGGCTCTAACACCAGGCCTATACCAAACCGAAAACGATGTAGCAGCTACCATTGGTCAATCCTACTATCTGGCTGTTAGTTTTGAAGGAAAAACCTACAACGCCGTAACTACCATGGTCCCGGTGAGTCAGCCCGTATTGCCTTCCTTTCAATTTGTTCCCGATACGGGTCTTTATAAAATAGCGTGGAACAACCCGCAATACAGTCCTTTTGAACAAGCGATGTTTGAAGCAGACATCCGTTGGGGTCATTTGCCCGGTTATGACCCGGAAGATACCCTCACAAAAGCTCGTTTGCTTTATTATACGCTGAATACCATCGATGTGAGTTATATTATTTTCCCGCAGGATAAGGAGGAGGTTTATTTCCCTTACGGTAGCATTGCGGTTCTGAAAAAGTTTTCCCTTACGGATGATTTCACCAATTACCTGCGCGCCCTGCTGGCCGAAACTGAATGGCAGGGAAGTCTGTTTGAGGATGCCCGCGGGAACCTGCCGACTAATATTTCCAACGGTGGACTGGGGTATTTCGGGGCCTGTTCGGTGATTGCGGATACGGTGGTGGTGCAGTAAAAAAACTAAAAAAATATTAGGATATAGGGGTAAATTCAACCTACAGTGTATTACTACCAAAATCACATTTTCGAACGTATAAAACAGAAAACAATGAAAACACAAAAAGCGATTTTGGTCTTAGCCCTTTTAACCACCAGCCTTTTCTTCTTTTCCTGCCAGAAAAACGAACTGGAGGAAACCAAACAACCGGAGAATATCATGCCCGAACGATTTAAGGTGGATATACCAAATTCTATCAGTTCTGCCGGCTCATATAAAAGCAGCCAGATTGATACTTTACAGGGTAACGATATTTATGAACATCTCAGGAATTTTATCGCCATTGGCGAAGCTGCGGCCGACATCACCGGGGATATCATCCTTACCATTGCGCTGCATAACCTGAGTCAGCCGATGGAGTTCAGTTTTACGGGTGACGACGATGGCAGGCTGAAACATGTTGCGATTATTGCCGGTGCTTCATTTGAAGGTGAGGACTGGCAATACAAAATGACGATTACCGATGAAGGCCCGGATGAGAACATCTCGGATAACAAAGCGATACAAGTGTTCTGGAACAAAAATCCGATCAAAGGCATTGCCATCCTCAATCCTTATAACATCGATCGCAACACCGATCCCGATTTCGCTGAAACGATCTACCGGATCGATTACAGCGAAGCAGGGGATATGGGTTACGAACACCACATGATCGTTGCCATTGACGGACTACCCATGGAAGATCCGATTACTGATCCGTATGGCATTTCAACCCTAAAAATGTTTGTTGGTAAAAACGGAGATGTTGTGAGCGTTTATGGAAACTCGGAACACCCCAATGCCACCTTCTTCAGTGGTGATGTCGGATTTGACTGGGCCTTTGTAGCTGCCGGCAAAAAGTCGACCGACATTGGTGTGGCAGAAGTCGGGCTTCCTTCCAATACCCTCAATTCGGACGACAGATATACCCTGTTGGTAGAAAATTCGATACACAACGTTTTTGAAGATCAAATCTATGCCATTTGGCCGTGGATTGATCCCGAAACTGTGGAGGCTTACTTATACAACACGGAAGCTCCCGGATTTTTCGATCACAATGGATTTGTGCAAGGTGGCACGGCTCCTTCACCCGCATATAACAGCCTGTTGAGTGTTATCGCCGGTTTAGCACCTTACAATCCGTTGGAGGTTCACGAACTGGAGCTTTCTTTCAATTGATTTTTGTGAACTAAAATATCAAAGGCCACCGGAATTATAATGGTGGCCTTTTTTAGTTTTTACTTGTGCAGTAGAACTAATGCAGAATAACTGTTTGAACAGCAATTTTTTCCGAATCTTCAATTTTCAAATAGTATATGCCTTTTATGATATTCGAAAAGTCAAACTCATGAATTGCATGAGGTCCCTTCAAAATGCTTTCATTTCTGTAAACTACTCTTCCTGATAAATCCCCTAAAGTGAAAATTGTCCGGCCGACAGAATTTTTCAATCTGACTGTTACAACACCACTGGAAGGATTCGGGTAAACCTCAAACAATTTATTATTAGTAATCTCCGGAATATTGCTGGCGCAACTATCAAATTCGACAATGGCATAATCAGCAATGTAGCAATTATCAGCATATTTCACATAGATATGAACCGTTTGAGGCTCAATCACTTCAAAGGTAATATTTCCGGGAATTGAATCACCGTTCCAGTAATATTCCGTATACTGGTCTCCGTTGAAGCAGGATGCATCGAGGCTCACTGTATCACCCACACAGGCTTCGAAATGCATTCCGCCGAAACCAAAAAAGTATCCGTTGTTATTACCTGCGGTCCAGCCCGGTAATGGATAAAAGCCAGGGTAAAAGGTGCTGTTGTTCCCCGCATAAAACTGAAGTGTTGCGCTTTCAACCGCTATGTTATCAATGTTAAGGTAATCACATTGTATATCGTATTCTCCATAATCCTTTTTAATCCAGGCATATCCTGTATCAGGTAATGTGGTGTGCAGGGTAATGTTGAAACATTGATTTCCCCTGATCCGTAAGGAATCATTTACTGTTTGAGTGGTACCTGGCTTAAAATGATAGTGTCCTCCGTTATATGAAATATCAGCACAACATGCCTGAAAAATAAGGGTATCAAATGTGTTATCGCTTAAAAACAATGCCTCATTCGTAAAGGATGCATAACCGTAATGGTTTGAACCACTCAGAATTGGAGCGCCGAAGGAGACAAAACGTTCGATGTATAGTCCGCCTGGCATTTTAAAGGATATCCCGTTCACCAGCAGATTTCCAATCTGGGGACTACCGGAAACCGAACAGCCGTTACCATTCACAATCATTGAATCGACCTGGAAATTTCCGGTAGTATTTGAAGCGATACCCTCGAGATTAATCCTCTGAAAATGAATTTGATTTCCCTGGCATTGCAGGCTATCTGCCACGCCCAACAAGGATATTTTATCGAAACTCAAATTTTGCGATCCGAGGGTTTTTATGATAGCATTAGTTCCAGTAGTACTTATTTCTGAATTGTCTGTAAATAATGTCAGGTTTTCTCCATTTACCAGGAATGCATACCCCATACTTTGAGAAAGATTTACCCCCGAATTTGTAATGTCAAGGGTTCTGGGATTGCTATTATTTGAAAAAATGGAAGCGATATTAATTTCATTTCCATTCGTATTCAAAGTACCGTGTTCGAAGTACATTTTACAAATTCCGTCATTCTCAGCCAACAGATCATCCATTAACGTCCATTCACCAGTTTCACCGCTGAAATATATATCTCCTGATATTGCAACTTCATTCAGTTTGATTGTATTACCCGGTTGATTTGAAGCAAATATGATCTTGCCCGGAAATAAAAATTGCAACAAGCTGTTTAATTTAATCGAGCCAAAGATGTGCAGTTCCTGTGTATTGTCACCATAAAAGATTACAGGATATAACAAATTTTCCCACAACATATCCTTACAATAAATTTGGTCTGAATCGACAAATACTGTGTCGTGATCAAACAGAAAGGAACTTTCATTAAAAACCACATGTGTCGTTTCCGATGGAATATTGCCCGCCGGTGTTCCATTTTCGAGTGACCAGTTAGCAGGTTCCGACCAGTATCCCGTTCCACCCGTCCAGAAATAGGTGGCCTGCCCAGAGAGGTTTACCCAAACAAGCATCAGGAAGAGTAAATGAAAGACGTACTTTTTCATGATTTTGAAGATGAATTGATAACCTATCAGTAAAGATAACTGAAATTTCAAAATATCCGAACAATTATCTGAATCTGCTTGTTTTGAAGATAATTCGGTTTTATTGGACAAACTGATGAACCAATGTGTTAAATATTTGTTAATCCAACTAATGCTAAAATACCTTATTTGGATTAGTTCTAAATTTGCAAATTGTTTAAAAAAATGACTTTTCTTTATTCTAAAAAACAGGTTATCAAGATGTTATCAGAAAAAGTTGGGATGTTTTTATTCCTTGCTCTTATTTCCATTTCGGTTTTTGCATCGGGTGAAAAGCCGGTAGACGAACTGGGAATTTATGAGCATTTGGATGAATATATTCCTTCAGATATAACACTCACCGATGAAAATTACAATGAAATCAATCTGAAAGGATCGATTGATAAGCCCACCGTGATCGCTTTGGTGTACTATGAATGCCCAGGGATTTGCAGTCCTTTACTTGAGGGTGTTGCAGATGTGATCACGAAAGCAAAAATTGATCTCGGCAGTGACTACAATGTATATACGGTTAGTTTTGATCCGACCGAAAAACCAAAGCTGGCCAAGGACAAAAAAAGAAATTATGCGAAACTGGTAAAGGGTCAGGATGTGCAAAACGGATGGACCTGGTTTACCGGCGACAGTGCCAACATCAGCAAACTGTTGAATGCACTGGGTTATAAAGTTAAAAAGGAAGGTGCCGAATTTATTCACCCCGCAGCACTCATCGTACTCAGCCCCGACGGCAAAATCACACGCTATCTGCACGGCACTTATTTTTTACCTTTCGATTTGAAAATGGCAGTTGTTGAAGCATCTGAGGGCCGTTCCGGTCCAACGATCAACAAAGTTCTTCAATACTGTTTCAGCTATGATCCGGAAGGGAAAAAATACGTTTTTAATATTACGAAAATTTCAGGGACATTGATCCTGTTTGTGGCCCTTTCGATGTTTATCGGGCTGATGGTGAAACGAAAAAACAAGAATACTCATTCAATAAAAGAGAATCAATAGTATGTCAGTAGCATTAGCGCAGCCTGAAAACTTCTATCAGGCGAAAAGAGGGTTGTTTAGCTGGATATTCTCCACCGACCATAAGCGTATCGGTTTGCTTTATTTTTATGCCATTATCTCATTTTTCCTGGTAGCCATGGCACTCGGTTTTCTCATGCGATTAGAATTGATTGCCCCTGGGGAAACTGTGATGGGAGCAAAAACCTATAACCAGGTGTTTACGCTGCACGGGGTCATCATGATCTTTTTGTTCCTGATTCCGAGTGTGCCGGCTTTTTTTGGTAACTTCCTGTTGCCGCTGATGATCGGTACCGACGATGTGGCTTTTCCAAAGCTAAACCTGTTTTCGTGGTGGCTGTATGTTCTGGGCGGAATCTTTGCCTTACTCACATTGGTAGTTGGCGATGGCCCTGCGGATACAGGATGGACCTTCTACGCACCCTATAGTGTTAAAACCGGAACAAATGTTACACTGGCTGTTTTGGCCGCTTTTATTCTCGGCTTTTCAAGTATATTAACCGGATTAAATTTTATTGTTACCATTCATCGCCTGAGAGCTCCGAAAATGGGCTGGTTTCAGATGCCATTGTTTGCCTGGGCGCTCTATGCCACAGCATGGATTCAGTTGCTGGCTACACCGGTTATCGGGATCACCTTGCTGATGATCATCGCTGAACGTGTGTTCGGAGTTGGATTGTTTGATCCGTCACTGGGTGGCGATCCGATCCTTTATCAGCACCTGTTCTGGATTTATTCGCACCCGGCTGTTTATATTATGGTATTGCCCGGAATGGGATTGATCTCAGAGATGATCCCAACCTTTGCCAAAAGAACCATTTTCGGTTACAAAGCAATCGCTTACTCCAGTCTGGCCATTGCATTTATAGGATATTTTGTTTGGGGACACCATATGTTTACTTCAGGGATGAGTGGTCCGGCGCGGGTTATATTCTCAGTACTTACTTTCCTCGTAGCCGTTCCTTCAGCCATCAAAGTATTTAACTGGGTGGCCACCCTCTACAAAGGAGCAATTGATGTGAAAACACCGTTGTTGTTCTCCCTGGCATTCATTTTCCAGTTTTTACTGGGTGGTTTAACCGGGCTCGTGATTGGCGCACTTGCAACAGATATTCACCTGCACGATACATACTTTGTTGTGGGCCACTTCCACTATGTGATGTTTGGAGGTGCAGGTTTTGCTTTCTTCGGCGCTTTACATTATTGGTATGGAAAAATATGGGGCAAAATGTACAACGAAAAGAGGGCACAAATAGCCTTTTGGCTGATGTTCATCGGTTTTAATACACTCTATTTTCCTATGCTGGTTTTAGGTTTGATGGGTATGCCAAGAAGATATTACGATTACCTTGAGCGATTTGAGACCTTGAATGTGATTTCAACAGTAGGTTCATGGATATTGATCACAGGAATCCTCCTGATGATCATAAACCTGATTGTATCGCGAAAAAGTGGCAAGGTTGCACCCAGAAATCCCTGGGGAGGTACAACTATGGAATGGCAAACACCTTCACCTCCGCCTCTGCATAACTTTGATGCAACTCCGGTTGTTCCGGAAGGAAATCCTTACGATCATAAAAACAATATAACTGAAAAAGCATAAACATGGAAAATTTCGTACTGGCAAATTCAGGACATAACCGCGACGATGAAGCTTCGAAATTCGGGATGTGGCTATTCCTGTTTACTGAATTATTGCTTTTTGGGGGGCTTTTCCTCGTTTACACCATTTACAGGTATCTAAACAGTGAAGCATTTTTACATGCGTCCTACGAATTGGATGTTGTGATGGGTACTGTTAATACCGTGGTTCTGCTTACGAGTAGTTTAACCGTAGCCCTTTCGATCACGGCCCTGCAAAAAGGAAATATTAAACTGACCCAGGGGCTGTTGGTCGCAACCATTTTATTTGCACTCACCTTTTTGGTGATCAAATATTTTGAATGGTCTGCCAAATTTGAACATGGCCTTTTCCCCGGTATGGATCATTACGACCATCTCATACCTGCAGAAAAAATGTTCTTTTTCCTTTATTTCTTTATGACCGGATTGCATGGGCTACATGTTATCGTTGGCGGTGTATTGCTTGGATTTGTTATGTGGGATATAAAAAAGAAAAAGACAACACCTGATAATTTTGTTTATTTGGAGAACGGTGGACTTTACTGGCATCTTGTCGACATTATCTGGATCTTCCTTTTCCCGCTTTTCTATCTAATTCATTGATATTAGTAATCATGTTAAGATGCAAAACATCACGATAGATAAACCTTAAACATTAAACCTTGAACCTTGAACACAAATAGTTATGGCAGATAATACAAAAAGCAGACACTTACCCGGCGACCCGAAAGAACACCATATAGTTCCTTATAAATTCCATATCGGTATCTGGGTTGGTTTGATCATTCTAACAATTATGACTGTACTGGTTTCTGTAATGGGAATCAGCCTGGTGGCCTTTTCTGTAATAACAGCAATGATCATTGCCTCAACAAAAGCAGTTGTGGTAGCCAATTATTTCATGCACCTGAAATACGAAAACAAGCTGATCACCTGGCTCATGGGTGTTACCATATTTTTGTTTATTGTGTTTATTGCGTTTACTGCATTTGATTATTTAACAAGATAAAACAAGAGAGATTATGTTTTCAAACGCGTCAAATTTTGTACAGGGAGTTGATACCTCATTCGCCATTATTCTTGGCGCATCCTTGTTTTTCCTGGTGGGTATAACGGCTGTTATGGTTTATTTTGTAGTTCGATACAATAAAAATAAACACCCCGAGGCTAAAGATGTATATGAAAATAAAAAGCTGGAGATCACCTGGACTGTCATCCCAACCATTTTGGTTTTGATCATGTTCTATTTTGGATGGACCGGTTATCAGCCTATGCGCGACATCCCTGATGAAGGCCTGAAAATAAAAGCTTACGCCCAAATGTGGAGCTGGCAGTTTGAATATGACAATGGTAAGTTTTCCGATACACTAGTGGTACCGAAAGATGAACCTGTGATTCTCGACCTCGTGTCGCGTGATGTTGTCCACAGTCTCTATATTCCGGCTTTCAGGATCAAGGAAGATGTAGTGCCCGGTGTAGATAATAAAATGTGGTTTATCGGACAGGAAGAGGGAGATTACGATATTTTTTGTGCTGAATATTGCGGCGATCGCCACTCATACATGCTGAGCAAAGTTTCAGTGTTACCCGAAAGTGAATATACCAAATGGTACAACGATACCACTGCAACTGCCGACCATCCCGGTTTGGCGATTCTTAAGAAAAATGCATGCCTGAGTTGCCATTCACTGGATGGTTCGCGAATTGTGGGTCCTTCATTCAAAGGCATCTGGGGTCATGAAGTAGAAGTTGTAACCAACGGTGAAGAACGAACCGTTACCGTAGATGAAGAATATGTGAAAAAATCGATCTATGATCCAAACGCTGATGTGGTGAAAGGTTTTAACCAGGGTTTGATGATCTCTTATCAAAATATCGTTTCGGATGATGAAATTAAGGATATTATTGATTATTTGAAAACATTGAAATAGTTTGAAAAAGTCCTTTATAAATACACTGCTTGAGCTCAGCAAGGTCAGGATCACCTTTGCGGTATCGCTTACCACCATTACAGGGTATGTGCTGGCTTCAGGTCAGTTTGATACAGGTTTGATCCTTCCAACCCTTGGTATTTTTATACTTGCGTGTGGTTCCTCTGCTTTGAACCATTACCAGGAAAAAGACAAAGATGCCAAAATGGAACGAACCAAAAACCGGCCGATCCCGAGTGGCAGAATATCAGCAAATGGCGCGTTGGCTTTTGCCATATTGTTAACCATTATCGGGTCTGCAATCATTTATTACGGTTCCGGATTTCTGGCTATGCAATTGGGAATATTGGCGTTGATCTGGTACAATGCCATTTACACACCTTTAAAAAAGAAAACAGCTTTTGCGGTGGTTCCCGGTTCAGTGATCGGTGCCATTCCGCCCATGGTGGGCTGGGTAGCCGGCGGCGGAAGCCTGGCTGACCCAAGGGCTCTGATCATCGCCTTTTTCTTCTTCATCTGGCAGGTGCCTCATTTCTGGCTGTTGCTTTTAAAATTCGGTAAAGAATATGAAAAAGCCGGGTTTCCTTCGATAACCAGTTTTTATACCAACAAGCAAATCAAAAACACCACCTTCATCTGGACGATGGCTACGGCTGTTACCGCTTTGATGTTGCCTGTTTTTGGCATTGTAAATTCAGTGGTGATCGCTTTCGGTATGTTGGCCGCAGTAGTTTGGCTGGTTGTTGTTTTTTCGAAACTGCTCCGTTCAGGAGATGAAAAATTCAATGCCCGTTATTATTTCATCAAGATCAATTATTTCGTTCTCTTCATGATCATTTTCCTGGCGGTGGATTCTGTGCTTTAACGAAATCCGCTCTAAGATTGAAAAGAGAACATTTTCAGGATTAAACTGCTTCTTTAATCTCTTTTGTCTTTTTGCAGTTTTAACACTTTCTTTCGCTGGCATATATTCCGTACCTTAATTGTATCAAGTGTCCTTTTTTTCAGGTCCATTACACATCTTTTGGAACCCGGCCTAAGATTTTTTAATTTCTGAAGGACTCTTTGTCAACTGATCTGCTAAAAAGAACCCAATTCATAATTGCTCCTTTTGAATACAAATTGAGTTGGAATCTGACAAAAGCTCTCTATTCCGGGACAAAACTACCCTGCCCGGCATTTTCAATTAATACGTCATTCTTATCCCGGTTGTCGATTTCTCCATCAAGGTTGGCATCAGCAGAACTGTAGCCGGTAAAACCTGCAAGGATGTTCCAGCTATTTTTGTCTCCGGGTCCTACATTGCCACTTACATTTATATCTCCGCCATACATACCGTAAATCCCTGCTGCAAGCTGTTTTTGCGGGCTGCCAGTTCCATAAGCCTGAAATGCATCTGTTGAGAAATTATATGAATAGTTGCCGTCGGTTTGTGGTAATGGATTAGCAGAAATAATGCCCAAATGGTTGCGATGAAAAATGGCTGCGAAAAGGTTTTGACTGACAACAGCATCAAACTGCATATCTGAAAAACCATCTGTTCCCACAATAGATCCATCCTGTAAAACAAATCCTGCTTGTCTGCCAATGATCGTTCCCGCATCTGCTAATTCTGCAGAAGCAGCATCACGGATTTCAACCAGAATCCAGTCGACGATATAAGGATTGGGAATTTCAACAACATTCTCGTTACCGTTATAATTCCACGGACTACCCGAAAATGGCTGTTCAAGCGGAATCAGGTTAAGATCATTTAAATCCGACTTCATTGATGTTCCACTGAAAGGACCTTCCAGGAAAACTCTCAAATCAACCGACAGATCAAGTGTAACGGCCATCGGTGAATTGATATCACCAACTGCAAATGCTGATAAGACGGTGATGCCGGTTCGAGTTATGGAATGGGGTGCTGAGCCAGATGCATCCTGTGCAGGCTGTGGGGCCCAACTTCCACCGGTATAATGGCCCAAACCAGCCAATGTATTATCAAATAAACTTCCTTCAACAGAGTTGCCCCAATATGTTGTAAGGGTTAGATCGGATCCGCCCTGGGACTGCTCAATGATATCCCAGGTCAGGTTTACACAATGATCAATTTGAGGGATGGTTGATCCAGAGGTACCACTATCTAAAACGTCAGCAAAAACACGCACACCATAATTATCAACTGTTCCGTTGTTTTTAATAGTAACAGGGGCAAAGGATGATGCTGTTCCTACCGGAAACAAAACGGTGGAATTTCCAACTTCCCGGATCACTCTTCCGGCGGCATCGGCCACAATATAACTACTACTTCCTGCTCCGGTGATCGATGCAGTGTTTTCTAAAAGTAACAGGTAGGAATGCAGGCTAACGGTTGATCCACTCAAATGTAGCTCACCGGAGATATTTGTATTGATATCCAAACCCAGATTATTTTGTACAACAACATCATGGAACCAGGTTTTGGCAGATCCTCCGATAATCTGATCAGAAGATCCATTGAAAGTTACCATACCGATAGTTCCCTGTAAAAGATTACCCGAATTGGCGTTGTTGGTCCAGTTGCCTGTGATTTCAATCTCACCTGAATTATCGATGGATCCATTGTTCTTGTTCTCAAAATCCCCATCGATATATAAACCTGACCCGCTGCTAAGGGTTAACTCTGCTCCGTTATTTATCAGCGTTTGGGCAGATATCTGCAACAGACCAAAGCTAAAAACAACCCATAAAATTTGTTTTAATATCTTCATAACAGTGCGTTTTAGTTTGAAGGATCATCTTTTATACAGCGTACTGATACTGCCATATTTTTAACCGGTGAACCTCTGTAAATTTGTGATTCTCCATCTGCTATTTCCCTTACAAAACGTAAAGCAGAGCCCGGTGCAGTTTCTTTTGAAGTATGCATGATTAATATTTCAGTAATATTTTCAAAAGTAGAACCGTTTGTGCTGTATTGACCAGCGCCCCTGCCACTAAATCCTGTTGAGTTTGTTGCCCCGGTATTCGGAGCTAACCAATATGTAGTTCCTGTTTCCCTTAACTTATTCCCGGCATCATTACCATCCCAGGTGGTTCGGTTGCAATCCAATGTTCCTGAATCAACAAAATTTTCCAGGGTGCAAAATTCATCATCTGTCGGTATGTGCCAGCCCTCAGGGCAAATTCCCCGGGTACCTTCCGTGGTTGTGTATTGCATGGCTTCGTCCCAGGTATATAACCCACCGTAGGTATTACAATTCGAGGGGAGGTTGTCGTAACAATACCGTTCAATTATATCATTATCTGACTGGCCGGTAGTAGGCTCAATAGCAGTGCCCACATTGATCGATTCCGCCATCCAGCATTGGGTGCCGATTTGAACTGTGGCATAAGACCTTCCATCCCGGTCATCTACCAGTTCATCACCACAAACCCAGGGTGTATTGGCCACAATATTTCCCATACAATCCGACCATTTCACACCATTGTAGTAACGCATACAATGCGAAAACATATCATAAATCATTAGCCCTTCTGCGGGTGAGGCAATTGCATTGGTGTCGGCTACCCGAGGGGGAAGAAAGCCTTTGTTATTACTTGTTACATCCAATGCAGAAGAGGCATCGGGTGTTGCTGTGTTTATACCAATGTTGTTTTGGGCAATTGTGAAGACAGCAAAACAACTGACGAGCAGGGTAAGTAGGATTGTTTTCATTGTTTATTTTGTATTTATTTGTTCCAGTATTTCTATCCGGTCTTGTAATGCTTCGATTATTTTCTGTTGCTCCTGCATGGCTTTTACCATTGGAACCACAAATTCTGCATAGCGTAATCCATACAAGTCGTTTTCGTTTTTGGGGACATCCACTCCGCTAAAATCGTAGCCTGCTTCACGTGCAGCTTTTTCTACTTCCTGGGCGATGAACCCGGATTGAACGAAATTTGATTTATTCTCCCGAGCCTCTAAAAGTGTTTTATCATTTTCGATGAATTGAGTATTACCAAGGTATTCATCAACTCTGGAAACATCAAGGTTATAAGTTACCGGACGCAGTTTCAGGATGAAGTCGAGGCCGGCGACATTTTCGTGAATGTTTTTCTTGAAGTTTCCGTCAGATAGATTGGTCCAGTTTGTATAACCCCCAATACTTAGAATACTTGAGTTCCCTATCCGGATCTGGTTGCTTGCTGTGGTATTTGCAAAATTCCCGAAACTGCCTGAATTTTCTAAAGCGGTATATCCGTTGCCCGGCCCGGAATTATGACCAACAGCTGTATTGTATGAACCTGTGTAGTTTTCATCCAGGCTATGATCACCAAGGGCAGTATTATAGCTTCCCGAAGAACTGCTATTGAGACTGTTTGTTCCGACCGCAACATTTCTTACGCCGGTGCTATTTGCAAAAAGAGCTTTGTGCCCACCCGCAACATTTTCATAGCCAGTTGTATTTAAGTGCAAAGCATCATTACCTATTGCCGTGTTATTTACGCCGGTTGAATTCGTAAACATGACATCGGCGCCAACAGCAACATTTTTTTGTCCCGTTGTGTTTGAATACATGCTCCGAAAGCCAAATGCAGTATTTTTATGTCCGGTAGAATTCATTGCCATCGACCTTGACCCAACAGCAGTATTTTCAGTTCCATGGTAATCGAGTGTTGCCCCCTGCCCGTTGTTAACTAAAGTGGAATCGCCAATGCCGATATTGTAACTGCGATTGTTGTCATACAAGGCTTTTGAACCAATCGCAATGTTGTAGTTTCCATCATAATTAGAAAATAGCGCCTTGTTACCAATAGCTGTATTATCACTACCTGACCAGTTAAATGCCATCGCTGAATTTCCTAAGGCAATATTTCGATCCCCATTATTCCCGCGCAAGGCCAAGGCGCCAACAGCAGTATTTTCAGTTCCGGTAGTATTGTGTTCAAGGGTTAAACTTCCTACGGCTGTGTTTTTACTTCCAAAAGTATTATCTGCGAGGGTCCTTGAACCTACTCCTGTGTTTAATGATGTAAAAGAATTCTTTCCTGACTCCTCTCCGATAAACAATGAGTTGGAATTATTTACTACTTCAATACCTTTAGCATGAAATTTGAACTTTTCATCGCCCTCAATAAAAAACCGTATTGTATCATCATTCGTTGCTGCTTCAACTGTAACATAAGTATTCCCATCGCTATCTGAAATAATTGAACCGATACCCGTATTGAGTGAAATCCAACCCGCTTTGGATGCGTGGTAATACCAAAAACTGTTATTGTCGGTATCAAAAACCAAAAGAGCATTTGCCGGTGAAACAATACTCAAACGCTGAGCAGTGTTCATCCTGGGGATCAGAAGACCTTTTGAAGAAGAGGTAACATCCAACACCGCAGATGGATCAGGATTGGGATTATTGATACCAATATTGTTTTGAGTAAAAGAGCCAACGGTAACCAGGCTCAAAAGAAGTAAAAATAAGGTTGTCTTCATCTTAATTGCTTTTTAAGCAGGTCCAAAAATAGGATTGATGAATACAACAAGCAGGGTAGATTTCTTATCGTTATGAATGGATTTCCAAACGTTGTGAGAAATTTGTTAATCGTAAATTTAAGCGATACCTGTGTTTTGTTTCAGCTACATGGCTATAAACCGCTGTAGAAACTCCTCGCGTTTGCGGTGCGAAACCGGTATCTCCGTTTCATTGCTTAAAATAACAGCTCCGCCATCCTGTTTTACAAAACGTTTTATCTTATTCATGTTGACGAGGTATGATTTATGCACCCGGAAAAAATTATGGGCCGAAAGCAACTCATCATATTCACGCAATGGACGGCTTACCAGAAACATCTGGTTGTTGTTGAGGTAAAAACGGGTATAACTTCCTCCTTCCGATTCGCAATAATATATTTCTGAAATTTCAACCGAAAGAATGGAATCCATCGATTTCAGTACCAGCTTTTTGTTTTTGTTTTGTGGATTGAGGTTGGCCAATAGGGAACTCATCTTTACATTCAGTTCTTCGATACCAATTGTTTTTTCTGCTTTATCCAGCGCCCGGAATAATTCTGTGGAAACAATGGGTTTCAAAATAAAATCGACGGCGCTGAACCTGAATGCCTGAACAGCATAGTGGGCATGTGCGGTTATAAAAATGATCTTAAATTCAATTTTCCCGATTTTATTGAGCAAATCGAAAGCGGTACCATCCGGCATATCGATATCAAGTAAAACAAGGTCCGGCGAATGTTGGTAGATCATTTTAATGCCAACGGATATATTGTCTGCTTCCGCAACGATATCAAATTTGTTGGGAATGGTTTCTACAATGCTTCGAATAATTTTTCGCGCATTTTGCTCATCGTCGATGATAACCGTCCTGATCATGTTTCAAAAATACGATTTTATTCACCGGTATTGGCAACAGGCACTATAAGAATCACCTTTGTGCCCGCAGGCCGGCCAGCTTCGTCTTTTATGTCGATGTATTTAAGGTTGATATTTTCGCCAAACCGTTTGTTAAGGTGGAGCAATCTTTCATTTGTTATCGAGGAAGCAAGCGATTGATGATCTTTGTTTCGACTGCTATTAATTTCGGCGGATTTTTCACGACCCACACCATTATCTTCAACAACGATCTCAAGATGATTTCCGCTTTGATGATACCTGACATTTATTACACCCCCCGAATCGAGGTGTCTGACACCATGTTCTACTGCATTCTCAACCACAGGTTGGGTTAGCATCGGTGGGATAAAAACATGGGATGGATCAATTTCTTCATCAACCAAAATTTCATAGGTAAATTTTTTCTCAAAACGAATGGCTTGCAATTCAAGGTAGTTTTTCAAAAAGTTCACTTCCTCGGAAATACTCACTTTATCTACCGTTGAACTGTTTAAAATAAACCGGATCAATCTGCTGAATGTTCCGAGATAGTCGCTCGCAACCAGGGTTGATTTTTCGATGATAAATCGCTGAACAGCCGTTAAAGCATTAAAAATGAAATGGGGGTTGATCTGGCTACGCAATAGCTTTTGTTCGAGGCGAATGGTTTTTTGCAAACTATGTACTTTTTGCTGCCTGAAGATGAGGATCACAACCAGTATGAGAATAACCGTCAGGGCCAGGCTGCCATACAATAAATATCGCGATTGTTGCGCCTGCAACTCAACGATTTCGTTTTCGAGCTTCAGGTTATCCAGTTCATTTTGTTTCTTGTCCAGTTCATACAGCACCTTTACCGATGAATATTTTTCATTGCTTTCAGCCCTGGTCAAACTATCCTTCAGATTTGAATAAAGGGTAAAATAATGAAGTGCATGTTCAGGATTTCCTGATAGTTTATGAAGTTCTGCCAGGGCTTTATAATTTTCAAGTAAGTTATCCGAAGCGGCAATTTTGCGGGAATAACCCGCGGCTTTGATAAAGTATTTTTCGGCAATTTCAAATTGTTCAGATAAAAGATATGAAGTGCCTATTTTTTGAGCCGAAACGGAAATTCCATATTCATAATCAATTGAGTCACTTAAATTGTAAGAGCGGAGATAATATTTAAACGCCAATTCTTTCAATCCCATTTTATCCCTTGTTGTTCCGATTTTTGCCAGGATATTGGCTTTCGTTTGCCAGTCATGTATCGAGTCAGCCAGCAACAAGGCATGTTGATATTTTGCAATAGCTTCATCAAATAAACCTGAATTAATTTCCACATCCCCGATATTCACCAACGCTTTGGCCTGCATATATGAATCCTGTTTATCAATGGCATTCTTATAGGCACGGTTTAGAAAGGTGAGGCCCTCCTCCGAATCTCCCAGTGAATTATAAATGCCTCCGATATTGATTAAAGCCCCTGTGATATCACCCTCTTCATCATATTTTTCTTTAAGGGCTAAAGAGTGAAGAAAAAGCTCCAGTGCCTTTAATTCATCGCCCAGGTAATAATAAATGGTACCGGCATTATTTATTAGCGACGACTGTGTGTAAAACCATTCATTTTCTGCTGCTATGTCCGATGCATTTTGATAATACTCCAGCGCCTCAAAATAGTGACCTGCATTTTTACTGGCAGTACCACACAATCCTGAAAAATAGACGACATCTCCGGCATTCTCAATGATTTGTGCTATTTGTATCGCCTGTTTTGCATACCCTGTAGCCTTTTCGAATTCACCCGACTGATTGCAGATGTTGATCAGTACGTCAAGAATTTCGAGAGATTTTACGGCATCTTCTGTTTTTTGAGCCAGTTTAAGTGATTGCAATGCATAAGCTTCCCTTGAAGTAAAATCATTTGCATCAGAAATTTGAGCCAGTTGTAAATAAATACGGGTTTTTACTGAATCCGGGATCTGATGACCATTTAGAAGATACAATAAACTGTCAATATTAGGATTCGATGCAACAACACTCTGAAAGATCATTACGGAAAAAATAATCCGGGAAAAAAATGGCAACACGACTGATAACTTTTTGTTTTGAAAGAATTTAACAAAAATTAAAGATTGAAGTTCAAACCATGAGGAGTAAATAATAATTAACTGCGGTACATTTCCACAATTCCGATATTTCATTTGCTCATTCTCATTTTAATAATTGGATGAATCATAAACCAAATGGATTGAGGATAAGGATACTAACGTTCTTGCCCCCTTTTTGGCACAGTTTTAAACAACAAGACTGATCAATAAATAAAACAATTCAATAAAACTATCTATGAAAGCAGCAGGAATCGTACTCTTAATATTAGGCATTATCGGAACCATCGTATTTGGCATTCAGGCCATCAACCAATCAGAATCGGTAAGTTTTCTCGGAATTGATATCGGTATAAGTTCCGCTAACTGGGCACCCCTCATCGTGAGTGCAGTGGTGTTGATCATCGGTATCATCATGACTTCTTCGGCACGTAAATCGACTACCTAAATCCAAAACCTTTCAATTGTTTTAATTCTTCTACCTGTACTTCAGGGGCATGGGTCTCTTCATCAAAATGGATGTTGTGTCGCTGTTATTTCCGGGGTTGCTGACCCATGTAGGGGAGGCTTATACCCGGTTCAGTTTTATGCACAATTTTGAATAAAATCCTTCCTTTGGAGTGTTCCAAATTCCCAAAACTTTATTTCCAAAATACCGTAGCAACCATACATTCGATTGCAGGCCATTGTTGTCTATGGCCTGAAAACCCCACAGGATCGGAATTATGAACGTCAAAAAAAAGTTGATGTTTAATAGTTTACGAATCAAATTGATTATTCTTAAAAAATTACGTATGAAATCAGGATGGATGCTGATGCTGATCGGCATAGCAATGACGTGGGGTGCATATGCACAGGTGACGACTTATCCCTACACCGAAAGTTTTGAAAGCGGCACAGGAAGCTGGTACCAGGATACCGGTGATAATTTTGACTGGACAAGGATTTCGGGCGCGACGCCCACCTGGAACACGGGTCCTGCCACAGCCGCAAATGGCAGTTATTACATGTATATTGAGTGTGATGGTAATCTCGCTTCGAAGCGTGCCCAACTGCTCTGTAATTTCGATTTCAGCTCTGTGGCCGATCCCTTTTTGACTTTCAGTTATCACATGTTTGGCGATTATTGCAACAACCTCCGGGTGGATGTAAATAACGGCTCGGGATGGACCAACAGCGTCTGGACCTTTTCGGGGCAGCAGCACAGCGCTACGGATGACGACTGGACCATGGCTGGCATTGACCTCTCCGCCTGGGGCGGCTTGGGTAATGTTACCCTGAGGTTCGGGGGACTCACACCCGATGCCACCTGGAAAAACCGCGGCGACATTGCCATCGACTTTGTAACGGTGCAGCCGAAATCACTGAAAACCATTGCTTCGTTTCCCTATTGCGAAAGCTTTGAAAGCGGCTGGGGCGACTGGTACAATGTAACCGGTGATGACTTCGACTGGAACCGGAATTCGGGCACAACACCTACCAATCAAACCGGTCCGGATGCGGCTCACGACGGCAATTATTATCTGTTTACCGAATGTAACGATCACCTGCCCGACAAAGAAGCCGAAGTGCTTTGTAATGTCGATTTCACTGCACTGGCAGAACCGGTGATCAGCTTTTCTTACCACATGTACGGCAACACAACGGGCACCCTTGCCCTCGATGTATTCGACGGTTCAGCCTGGAACAATAACCTCTGGTCGGTGAGTGAACAGCAGCACCATGCCGGGAATTCTGACTGGACCCCCGCGATGGTCGATCTTTCGGCCTTCGGAAGCATGAGCGGCGTACAGATCAGGCTTCGGGGCAAAACCGGCTCGGCAACCTGGATGGATAAAGGCGACATGGCCATCGACCAGGTTTGCATAAATGATAAACAAACTACCATCATCTCCTCCTTTCCTTATTGCGAAAGTTTTGAATCAGGATATGCCGGATGGTATAATGAAGGTGGCGACGATTTCGACTGGACGCGCAACAGCGGAGGAACTCCCACCTCCGGTACTGGTCCGGATGCAGCACACGACGGCAACTACTACCTCTACACCGAATGCGATTACAATCTCCCCACCGAATCGGCCGGACTGGTGGGTCATTTTGATTTTACATCGATCACTTCGCCCGTGCTCACCTTTGCTTACCTGATGTACGGCAGCGAAACCGGCAGCCTGTCGGTGGATGTTTTCGACGGAAGTGTTTGGCAGAACAACCTGTGGCAATCGGTCGGACAGCAGCATGTTTCAGGCAACGATGTGTGGAGCCAACCGACAGTCGATCTCTCGGCATTTGGTGGAATGGATGATATTCAGATCCGCTTCCGCGGAACCACCGGGCAATATTTTTATTACGAGCAGGGCGATATGGCCATCGATCAGATCTGTGTTGATCAAAAGGAAGAGATCATTGTGAATGCTTTTCCCTATTGCGAAAGTTTTGAAGACGACTGGGGATCCTGGGTAAACGCAGGTGATGACGATTTCGACTGGACCCGTAATTCGGGAAGCACACCCACCGGTGGCACCGGCCCGAACAAAGCCGATGACGGCATTTATTATGTGTTTGTGGAATGCGATTATCATGTTCCTTCGAAAACCACAGCGCTGGAGTGCAATTTTGACTTTACGGGCATCAGCGACCCAACTCTCAGCTTTGCCTACCTGATGTTTGGCAACGAAACCGGAACACTGCAACTCGATGTGTTCGACGGAACTTCATGGAGCAATGCGATCTGGTCGGTGTCGGGGGAGCAGCACAACTCGGGCGATGCGGAATGGACACAGCCAACTTTTGAACTGCCCATGCTGGCCGGCAAAAGCAACGCGAAGATCCGGCTGAAAGCCACCACCGAAAACCAAAACTGGAGCTACAAGGGCGACATTGCCATCGATCATATTTGTGTAAAACAGAAAGAGGAAGCTGTAGTGGGCGCTTTTCCCTATTGCGAAAGTTTTGAGAACGGCAGCGGAGATTGGTTCAACGACGGTTTCGATGATTTCGACTGGACTGTAAATTCAGGATCAACCCCAACAAATAACACCGGTCCTGACAATGCAGGCGAAGGAACCTATTACCTCTACACCGAATGCGATATGCACACCCCGTCGAAGTCGGCCAACCTGGTTTGCGATTTTGATTTTACAACGCTTGCACAACCGGTGCTGAATCTTTCCTACCACATGTTTGGATCGGGGATCGGCAGTCTGACTGTTGGCGTTTTTGACGGAAGCACCTGGCACAACAGTTTCTGGCAGGTGACCGGGCAGCAACAGGCTTCATCATCTGAAGCATGGATCAGACCAACGATCGATCTATCTGCTTTTGCTGGTTTACCGAATGTCCGGCTCAGGATTACCGGGAAAACCGGTTCTTCCACCTGGGATACGCAGGGCGATATCGCCATCGATCACATCTGCATCCTGGATAAAACTGAATTTATCATCAAGGATTTTCCCTATTGCGAAAGTTTTGAAGACGAGAACGGCACCTGGTTCAACACCGACGGAGATGCTTTTGAGTGGACACGTCACAGCGGAACTACACCCACTTCCAACACCGGACCGGCAGCGGCTTACAACGGAAATTATTATTTCTTCGCCGAATGCGACAACAACCTGCCATCTAAAAAAGCGCTGCTGGAAGCCACCTTTGATTTTACCACGCTGCCCGACCCTGCCCTGACCTTTTATTATCACATGTACGGCAGCGAGATGGGCGGTTTGAAAGTAAAAGTGAACGGAACAACGATGTTCAGCGTGGAGGAACAAAAACAAAATTCGGCCACGGAGCCGTGGATCCCCGTAACACTCGATCTGTCGGCGTACGGCAGCACAAATGATATTACGGTTCAGTTTGAAGCGACCACCGGCAATCAAAACTACAAAACCCACGGCGA
>JAGQVF010000168.1 GCA_020438135.1 Bacteroidales bacterium
GTCACTTTTTTTACTTCCGACATCCGTTCCACTTCTGAGCGGTTTTTAGCCCATTTCACATATTTGTCAACCGCTTCTTTCCGGTCGGGAGTGGTTATCTTTTCAACGATCTCATGCTCGGGAGCCAGCACCATGAAGGTCGCTCCCCACAGCGTATCGGGGCGGGTGGTGAACACCTCAAGCTGATCATCGAATCCTTTCACATTAAAATATACCGCCGCTCCTTCCGATCGACCGATCCAGTACCGTTGCATCTCTTTCAATGATTCGAACCAATCGACTTTTTCCAAACCATCGAGCAGACGCTGGGCATAGGCTGTGATACGTAACGACCACTGCCGCATCAGCTTCCGTTCTACAGGGTGACCGCCACGTTCTGAAACACCGTTCACCACCTCATCGTTGGCCAGCACGGTTCCCAGGGCCGGACACCAGTTGACCCAGGTGTCGGCAAGGTAAGCAAGGCGATAATTCATCAATACTTCCTGTTGCTGCACTTCGTTCATTGCCTTCCATTTCTCTGCTGAAAAAGATTCAACTTCCCCGGAAGCAGCGTGGATATTGGCATTTCCTTCCTGATCAAAAAGGGCAATTAATTTTTCAATCGGTTCGGCTTTGCCGGTTTCCTTGTTGTACCAGTGCTTAAACAGTTGGATAAAGGTCCATTGCGTCCATTTATAATAATGTGGATCGGAAGTTCTCACCTCGCGGTCCCAGTCGTACGAAAATCCGATCTTGTCCATCTGCTCGCGGTAGCGTGCGATGTTCTTTTCGGTGGTAACGGCCGGGTGTGTGCCGGTTTGAATGGCATACTGTTCGGCCGGCAATCCGTAAGCATCGTAACCCATGGGATGCAGCACGTTAAAGCCCTTCAGTTTTTTGTATCTCGAAAAAATATCCGAAGCAATGTATCCCAGCGGGTGGCCTACATGCAACCCGGCACCCGAAGGATAAGGAAACATGTCGAGCACATAATATTTTTGTTTGTTGTGATCGATTTCGGTTTTATATGTTTTGTTTTCAGCCCAGAACTGCTGCCACTTTTTCTCTATTTCCCGGTGATTGTATTCCATGTTTTATCGTGCGTTTTAAAGGGTGCGAAATTATAAAAAATATCATCAGCGGATTGTGGGTGCAAACAGGCGATTATCCCGATAGGATTATTTCATATCCAATCATCTCTCATGAAAAATGTTATTTTTACATCAAAAAAAACAAGGTTATTATGAAAACACTACAAGTACTGTTATTTCTTATGTCGGTTATTTTGATTTCGGCCTGCAATCAGCCAGCAGAGCAAAAGTCGGATGAAAAAGCCGGTTACAGCGCTGAAGATTCAGCATTGTTGAAAAATGCACAGGCGCTTTTCCAGCCGTTGCCTGAGGTGGCCGAAGATCCGAGCAATCCGCTTTCGCCCGAAAAGATCGCACTGGGAAAAACGCTCTATTACGACAAACGGCTGTCGAAGGATGAAAATATCAGTTGTAATTCCTGTCATAACCTCGAAACTTTTGGGGTTGACAATGAGCCGACCTCTGAAGGAGATGCCGGCGAACGGGGCGACCGGAATTCGCCCACAGTGTTAAATGCTGCGCTTCATTTTGTGCAATTCTGGGATGGCCGGGCCAAAGATGTGGAAGAACAGGCCGGTGGTCCGATCGTGAACCCGGTGGAGATGGGCATTCCCAGCGAAGAGTTCCTGGTGGAAAAACTGAACGGAATTGAAGAATATCAACCGAAGTTTGCAGCTGCTTTCCCGGATGAAGAAAATCCCCTTACCTATGATAATGTGGAAAAAGCGATAGGTGCTTTTGAACGGACTTTGATGACACGGTCGCCTTTCGATGATTACCTCGAAGGTAATGTGGAAGCTTTAACCGCGCAACAAAGAACCGGGCTGAAATCTTTTATGGATGCCGGTTGCACTACCTGTCACATGGGCGTTTTGCTGGGCGGAAGCATGTATCATAAGTTTGGGATTTTTGACGATTATTGGGAACATACGAAAAGCGAAAAAATTGATGAAGGACTCGCTACGGTTACCGGAGAAGAATCTCAGAAATTTATGTTTAAAGTGCCCAGCCTGAGAAATGTGGATAAAACTTTTCCTTATTATCACGATGGCAGTGTGGCTGAGTTGGGTGAGGCCATCGACATCATGGCTAAAACCCAGTTGGGGAAAGAGCTTACCGATCAGGAGATTGCTGATATCGGAGCGTTTCTTTCATCCCTCACGGGAGAGGTGCCGAAGGATGCATTGATGGAATAACAAAAAAGGCCGGAAATCAACCGGCCTTTTTTATTGTTTTATGTCGATTTAAATCTACTTTGCTTTGAGCCTGTCAGCAATGATGCCGGAAATTTTACCCATGTCGATCCGGTCCTGCTGCATGCTGTCCCGTTCGAGAATGATCACAGTGTTGTCTTCCAACGTCTGATGATCAACGGTGATGCAATAGGGTGTGACAATTGCATCCTGCCTGCGGTCACG
>JAGQVF010000169.1 GCA_020438135.1 Bacteroidales bacterium
GAAGTTCAGGTTGATGCCTACCCTGTTCCGGTTGCAGCAATCGAAGGAGATAATGCACTTTGCGAAGGTGAAACCGTTGTGTTAAGCGCTCCCGAAGGTGCATTCAGTTATTACTGGAATACGGATGAAACCACTCAAAATATTGAAATTTCAGCCGGTGGAGAATACTCCGTAAAACTGAGTAATATTTGCGGTGAAGATATCGCCCTGAAGAACGTTGATTATCACCCACTACCGGACGTAGATATTGCAGAATACCCGTATCAGCCAATCGAGGAATCGGTTGTATTGGTTCCGGGTAGCAGTGTTACACTGGATGCCGGACAGTATGTATCGTATGACTGGAACAAAATGCCCGGCGACACTACCCAGTATTACATTGTTAATTACGATGCTGTAGGAGAAGGTTCTGATACAATCGCTGTGGATGTTTTCGACGGTTTTTGTTACAATAAGGATTATGTCATTATCGAAGTGCTCGACATCAAAGTTCCTGCTGTTATAACACCCAATGGCGACGGTGCAAACGACACTTTCACACCCATGAATGATTTTGGCTGGTCGGCTGTTAAAGATCATACCATTATGGTGTTCAACCGTTGGGGTGATAAAGTGTGGGAATCGGGTGATTTCCTGTCAGGATGGAATGCCAAACAAAACGGCAGGATCGTGGCAGACGGCACATACTACTGGATACTGGAAGTTTTTTACGGAGATGACAATGTGAAAAAAGTTTTCAAAGGTACCCTTACAGTTCTGGGTACAACTAAATAATTTGAACCTTTCGGATTTTTACTATGAATACAATCAAAACTCTATTATTGTTCGTTGCTCTTTCGCTGATATTGCAGCTTTCAGCCGAGGATTACTATTGGGTCGGTGGTAGCGGTAAATGGTCCGACCTCAACAGTTGGAGAACTGCCACAGGAGAAATCCCTAATGAGATCCCTGATGAAGCAGACAATGTAATTTTCAACGAAAACTCATTTCTGAATAACCGTGATACTGTATTCATATTAACGGGAAATCCAACCTGCCACGACATGCGTTGGATGAACCTATCCGACACCGTTGTTATGTATGGAGGAAGTGGATCAACTGCATTTACAATTACCGGTTCGGTCACTTTACATTACTTAATGTATAATTTCTATCAAGGAACAATATATTTCACATCCTTCGATCAGGAAACCATATCATCGGATACTTGTTGGTTTCATGGTTCCATAGTATTTGACGGACCGGGCAATTGGACACTGGCTGATAATCTTTATGTGGGAATTAACCCACGCAAAGTTGATACTGAACCTAATGTTGATGATGAAATCATTGCAAAAATTATACAGAATGATGGGACCTTCAATTCCGACGGACAAAGCATCTATTGTGAGGGATTCAGGAGCGAAGCAGGAAATCCCAGAAACCTTTTTATCAAAAATTCTTACATCATTTCTTATGCTGAATGGTATGTTAACGGGCAGCAGTTTACAATGAATGCAGACAGCTCGGAAATATGGGTCGCAAGCCAGATGTCAAACAACAAAGGAAATGATCTGGTCTATAACGATGTTTATTTTTTCGGGATTGCAAGCACACTTAAAAATGATGACATTCACTCTTATCATCGTTTGATTTATTTTTTAGGAGCCGGTTCAGTGATCGGAAAATTTGACGCAGGAGATGAAGGCCGGGTGACAGCGGATACTTTATTATTTAACGGATTTGTCGATCCAATGTCTCTTATGCCTATTGAGTGTACTGTTAAAGGTCCTGAGTTCGATATTCATTACACCGCAGTAAGTCTCGATTCACTTTCACATGGGCGAATTGATTGTAAAGACAGTTATTTTCACCGGATAGATTATTTTGGCCCTGATTACGAAGAGTGGTACGGATTGCAATTTTATAGTGCGTTTTCCGGGGTTAATAATGTGGCAGATACAATTCAATTCCTGAACCAGAATGCTACTTTTAATGGTTCAAATACCATCACCAGTTTTTTGTATTTTAAAGAAGATGCTACGATAAGCGGTTTTTACAATGGTTCGAATCTTGAGACTAACATTTATAAAGCCAGGTTACGTTCTGATGGATATTTTAATGGCAACAATATAATTGAAAATCTTCAACTGAACACAGGTTACTGGTACAGGGTAGGTTCTGATTCGCTTGAAACTGGAAATCCAACTTTTACATACAGATTGAAAGTTGAAAATATTGAAGTTACGGGCGAATGCGAAGGAGGAATAACACGATTAACATCTGCTCATAAAGAATATTATGCAATTTTGGAATATGCCGGTGATGAACTCGGCACTGAATACCTCTTCGTTAAAGACTTGATCAATACGGGGAATCTGCTTAATATTGACCAGGGTATTAATGGAGGCAACGTATTCGGTTTTGTGTTTTCCAATGAACAAACCGAAAGAAACCTGTATTGGGTTGGAGGAATGGGAAACTGGACAGATAAAACGCATTGGTCACTTGTTCCCGGAGTATATCCTGGTGATCAGTGTCCGCCGACCATACGCGATAATGTATTTTTCAACACACTATCAGGTTTTCAGGCAGGAGATACTGTCTTTCTGGATCGGAAACACATAGGCTTTAATGATATGTTTTGGGATATTATTCCCGGCCGACCGCTTCTATTGGGTGCTGATACCAGCATCATGCATATTTGGGGATCCATAAAACTTGATAAAACCATGACATTTGCTTTTACGGGTGATGTCTATTTTGAGTCGGAGAACGATGAATTTTACGAAACCATTGATTTACGTAATAAGATAAATAAAGATGGAGTCAACGTCGATATGGCTCACCTATTTGGTAAAGTGTTTTTCTATGGAAAAGGAGGTAAGTGGACCTTGGGTGACAGCAAATTGATCGCGCTGAATGATACCACATTTTTATCGGAAGGCGAACTATTGCTCGAAACCGACACAATGCATCTATTTAATTTTCAATCAACCGATACACTTACCAAAGGTCTTTATATGATGGGGAAATCATTGGTTAGTGTTCACCAGGGCGGGGAAATCGATGCATGGAATTTTGAATCTTATAAAGTTGATGAGAAGACTTTTTTTGATGCAGGTCGATCAACGATTATATCATTGGGTAACCTTGCAACTGCGGTTCCCGGCACATGTCATATCAGATCGTTTGGATGGATGGGTGAACTCGACTCTTTAAAATACCACAACATTCAGTTTGGAGCCGAATCATTCAATATGCCTCCCTATTTGCCTGAACCGGCCCCATTTGGACCACCTTTACAACTTATTCCGGATAATGTACTTACTGGCCTTGTAGCTGGCCCTGGAATTGGTTCCAAACTTAAAAGTGTAACAGATAATGGATTTCACCTCGTAGATTATTATGTGGCGATGGGTGGGACTGAAACCGGTACCAGGGGAACGATTGATACCCTGACAACCAAGGAGAATTTGGGTCTGTTTTGTTCTTTCCTGGGCAACTACAATATAAACTTCTATATAGCTGAAGCCGATAATGATTCCCTGCTTAAATCTCACCATATTGACACTGTATTACTCAAAGGTAGAGATCAGGTTGTTGATGGATTTCACTTCATCGGTTATCTGCAGGCAAACCGTTACGTTGATATCAATGGTATCAATAGCATCGATACAGGTGTATTTTATGGTAATGCATCCTTTAAAGGGCAAAATATTTTTTCACAAAAGATATTATCTCCAAATAAACGATACACATATGCTAAATATACCGATGCTGATACCAATCTGACTATTATTAACGACGACTTCATTGTGATGGGTGATTGCGATGCACCTATCCGGCTCAATTCTGACAGCATTGGAACGGCCGCTCATATTCTTTATAAGGCACTCAATTCAACTGACCAGTTTGCAGGATATGCATCGTTCAGGGATATTTATATGGAACCGTACGGGAACAATACGTATGAAGTATTTAGTTCCGTTGACCTTGGAAATAATACAAATCTGACCTTTAACAATACCAACAACGACACCTATTATTGGGTAGGTGGTGGAGGAAATTGGGGCGATTGGTGGCACTGGTCGAACACGAGTGGAGGGCCACCTATACCGGAGCGATGCGTACCGAGGGAAATCAATACGGTTATTTTTGATACACTTTCATTTACTTCTCCTACTGATTCAGTTTATATCGAGGTGTTGAATGCCTATTGTAAGAACATGATATGGATAAATGATTCACTCGATTTCTCCACCCGTTTAATGGGAGCCGATACTTCGGTATTGTACGTATATGGATCACTTCTTTTAAGTGATACAGGCAGCATGAGCTGGCAATTTACCGGCGATCTGCTTTTCGACCAGTTTGAAGAAGCAAACGACACAGCCGATATCATTCATTCTAAGGGAAACGTTATTACCAGTAACATCAGGCTGCAAGGATTGAACGATACCATCAAATTATGGGATGATCTGAATATATTTTATGATACATTGGCTTTTCCTGATCCCATTTTCACATATTTGTATCACGAAAACGGTACATTTGATCTGAATGGAAAACACCTCAACACAGGTGGCTATATTTCCAATTATAAATCACCCAGAACACTTATCCTTGATAATTCCAGGGTAACAGCTGTGAGTCCTACAGAAAAAAGGGGAGGTATATTAAAGAGAGCTTTCTGGTTAAATGGAACCAATCTGACCCTGAGTGCCGAAAATTCACTTATTACAAAAGGTTGGGTTGAAGGTGCAATTTACTCAGAATATGGGGATGTACTCAACTTCAACAACATACAGTTTAAAGGTACGGCGAGCGACTCCCTGTTCAACAGGTTTAACACAGCTAATTATAACCTGGTTAAATCTTCAACTTTTGGAACTCAGATTTCCAAAGAAGGATCCCAGTTAAGCCATTTCACTGCTGACACTGTTATCCTGAACAGCAACAACTCAGGAATCTACCAGGAGTCGGATATCAATGTGGTTATTTTGAATGGTAACATTTGTGAAGTAGCCGGAACACATGATATCAAACGGTGTTTTGTAAATCAAACCGGTTTTATTCGTGGAATAGAGGGATCAAACGAAATAGAATATTGTGTGTTTAAAGCAAGTGGATATTTTTACGGAAACAATATTTTTGATACGCTCATCATGTATCCGGGGGCAGGCGATTTTAACCTGTTAGGGAACAAATTCCGCCTCGAAGCCGGAAAAACCCAGTATGTGATGGATTCACTCAATCTGCGGGGAAATCAGTGCAGCAATATTACTATATCCAGTTTATCGCCGCCGAACCTCGCTTATCTCGAAGTTGTCAACGGAGCCGTGTCACCTGATGTAATCTGTGATTATTTGTATATAAACAGCGTTGAAGCGATCAGCGATGTGGTGACCTTTTATGCCGGCATAAACAGTACACCTCAGCCCAATCCGAATAACCCACCTCCGGGTTGGATATTCGACAATGCCCAGGGCTATATTTTCGGATTGAATGGAGCAACTGATCAATTCTGTTATGGAGATGAATATGTGATCCAAACCACCAATTTTAATGGTAGTCCCAGTACACTTTATTTTTGGGAAGGATCATCAGTGCCGGGTGGCAATACATATACGGTTACCGAACCCGGAACATACCATGTGCGGGTGGAATATTTTGAAGGTTGCTACGTAGATGATTATATCAAACTGGAAGCGAACCTTCCTCCTGATGCATGGATTGAACCCGGACCCTATTG
This sequence comes from Bacteroidales bacterium, assembly GCA_020438135.1. Classification (GTDB taxonomy): domain Bacteria; phylum Bacteroidota; class Bacteroidia; order Bacteroidales; family JAADJA01; genus JAADJA01. The sequence goes on from JAGQVF010000169.1 coordinate 5,735, forward strand.
TGAAGGCGACCTGATCAGGTTGAACACCAACCCGGGTGGCGGTGATTATAAATATCTGTGGTTTGACGGTCAATCAACACGGTCGATCAGGGCAACCCTCGACATGAATGATGGTGGCATATTTGCCAAGGTGACTGATCAGGCTATTAATTGTTCCACAAAATCAGAACAAATGGTTGTGGTTAAACCTACACCTGATCCTGAGCCCTATTTGGGTGATGATGTCTGGATCAAATATGGTGAAACGGTTGACATCAATGCCGGCCCCGGCGACACCTACGTTTGGGCATCAGATCCGCCAAGAGACTTTGCCGGCGGTAACAACCAGGAAATTACTGTTGAAGGATATCTGACGCCTACTGAATACCAGGTAACCGTAACACTGGATGGCTGCGATAGTACAGGATATAAAATTGTTAA